>PLZT01000492.1 GCA_003152255.1 Methylocystaceae bacterium
AGTCAATCAGCCGGAGGTCGTATGAATCGGTATGGCCAAGGTCGACGAAGCCGACGTTGATCGTGATTTTCTATGCTTCGCCTCACTTGTCCCGGCATCGCCCCTTTTCTTCGGTATAAAGAGGCGACTGCAATAGGGAAGTCAGATTGAGCGAGAGCGGATCAGACGCGAGCGCAAGCTTAAGAATGCCCAATCGGCAGCCCCAGCGTCGGCTTCCGAAACCCCGTCAGGCATTCGCGGGAGCGCCCGACGCGACCTCCTCCGTGATTACTTTGAAGCTTGCGAGCGTGCAAGGGCCGAATGAGGTCACCATGGCGACATCGGTTGCGTCGCGCCCACGCGCCATGAGGATGCGGCCGATACGCGGTTTATTGTGGCGGGCATCGAACGTATACCAGCGGCCACCGAGATAGACTTCGAACCAGCCGCTGAAATCCATCGGAGCGTCGTCGACCGGCACGCCGATGTCTCCGAGATAGCCGGTGCAGTAACGCGCGGGAATGTTCATGCAGCGGCAGAGCGTGATGGCGAGGTGGGCAAAATCACGGCACACGCCGCGTCGTTCGGTATGGGCGTCCCACGCTGTTTTGCCAGGGTTCGCGTATTGGTAACCGAACGTGATGCGGTCGTGGACGTAGTCGCAGATCGCCTTCACCAGCGGCCAACCCTTCGGAACCTGCCCAAAAAGGGACCATGCCGTATTCGATAGGCGATCGGTCTCGCAGTAGCGGCTGCCGAGCAGATAAATCAGAACTTCCACCGGTAGGTCTTCCAACTCATGCTGCTCCGCCTGAGCCGCGATTACGTCGGGCTGTCCAACGTCATGCACCAGGAAGTCCGTTGACACGGTCAGTCGGCCAGCGGGTGCGCGGATTACATGACAAAAATTCCCAAAACTGTCGTGGTAGGTGTTGACGGGGATGGGCGGATCCAGCCGCTTTCGATCCGGCGTCAGCAAATCCGCAACGCGTGACGGATGAACGCTCAGCGTCAGAATCATTGGCGTGGGCTGCGGACAGTCATAGGAAATCTCGTAGCCCGCACGAATTTGCATCCATCACCTCGTTTGCGTCGCGAATCGCATATTGGCCGATAGGCATAGAAGGCAAGAAAGCCAGATCGGTTCGCTGCCGCTTCAGGCGGCCGCTAATATGGCGCTACCGCAACCGTGGCAGATCAGCATCATCGCCCCGAGCCCGAGCAGGCGATTTATCAGGCGTCAACATTTGTCACTGCCGTGACCTTGACGGCGACCTTCATTGCGAGATGGTCCGACGCGGTTCCGATCCACGTGCCCTGCAAGGGAATCGCCTCGCGCGGATCATGCACGACCGCGACGCGCACCAAGTTCTGATTCCCGACCATACCGCTCGAAGGATCGAAGTCGATCCAGCCCGGGCCGGGGACATAGACCTGGACCCAGGCATGGGTATTGCCGCCAACGACACAATCATCGTCCTCATCGCCAAGATGCAGATATCCAGACACAAAGCGCGCGGCGATTCCCAGTGAGCGCAGCGCCGAGATCATAAACACCGCCAGGTCGCGACAGCTCCCGCTGGCGCATTGCAGAGTCCGCGCCGGTTCCTGGACTCCCTTCTCGTGCCGGGCGACATGCTTGAAGGTTTTCTCTATGGTCTGCGTCATGTCGACGAGAAGCTGGTGGGTGTCGGCCGATCCGTCCTCCCGAACGAACGTGGCGGCCCAACGATCCACCTGGGGATGGGGATATGAAGGGGCCAAGAAACAAGCAAGATCGGACTGCTCTTCCTCGGCATAGGCAAATGGATAGGTCCGGGCGCGGCTCTCGATGTCGGCGGCGCGGAAGGCCGCCGGCACATGGTCGAGACGAATGGTGCTCTCGAAATGAAGCTCGGAAGCCGGTTCCGCGAAACTGGCGGTCGCGACATGATTGCCGAAAATATCCCGCTTCCAGGAGATTTGGCTCGGCGCTGGCGTGATTGCGATCTCGGATTCGAGCACCTTCTGATCGTCATCGTCTCGCGGGCGCAGCATCATACGGTGCTCGCCGAACGTAACGGGTCGCTTGTAGATATATGATGTGACGTGTCTGACGGTGAGAATCGGCATTACGGCCCCACGGTGGCGGAAGTCACGATAACACGCATTTCCCGCGCCACGAATGGTGAGCTATCGCTCGGCGTCGTCGCTGTTTCCAAGAACGTGAGCGCCGATGAAAGAGGTCCCGGATAGCTTGTTGGCGACTGATAAACGAGCGGCGGTCGCCGTGCACAATGAAAACGGTCCGTCGTCGCTCCTGATAGTCGTCGATCACGCGGACAATTTGACACCGCAAGCGTTCGGCCGGCTCGGCGTTACGGAATCCGAGTATCTAAGCCACATCGCCTTGGATATCGGGGTCGCCGAGGTTTCCCGCGTCTTGGCGGAAGCGCTCGACACCACGTTGGCGTAGCAGCAGAGCTATTCGCACCCGGTCATGGGCTGGAACCGCCCCCCAACCTTCGACATCTCGATCCCAAAAATCCGCGAATTGACCCAGATTCCAGGAAACATGAGCTTGAGCGAAAGAAGCCATGCAGCGCCGCACGCGACTCACCACTTGCGGAAAAGACCCTCGACGGCTCCAAACCCTGCTTCACGGGCGAATCAAATTCTCGCCCGCGATAAATGGCGCAAACGGTTGGCGCGCCTAAAGAAGGGACGGATAGCCAAGCAGTGGAAGCAGCCGCACAACGATCGACCCCAAGCAGATCAGAACTACTAACAGTTTGAGTAGCTGCGCTAGCCGCGCATCTGGACAGAATCTATCGATGACCCAAAAAAGGATCGCGCCAAGGACGATGGTGATTAGGATTCCAATTGTGAGCGTGATCATGGCGACCTCATGTGATTCCGGCGGCGATGTCCGCGCTCCCGTGAGCTATCCCGAGTGTCTTTCTGAAGCCACGGCGGGGCGCCGCTTGGATTTTATCGCTTGTCCATAGCTTTTCGTAAGCATCATCAAGGCGCCGCGTCTCGCCATCCAACCAAGGCGGGCTCGATGCGGAGACGTTGAAAAAGAAGCGGCCCAAGGGCCGCTTCCCGATCCCGCGGCTAACGACCCATTAGCGCCAAGAGAATGATGATCGGAAGAGGAACGCCGAGCATCCAGAGCAGAATTCCACGTCCCATGACTTATCCTCCTCGTCGGATGTGCTTTACCAGCGCGTCAGATGGCTGGCGTCGAATTTCTCGTCACGGTGGCGTCCGCCCACGCCGGCCCCCCACCAGGCCGCCGCGGCGCCCAGAACCATCGACGCGGCGGTCAGAAAGGCGAGAAGAATACCGGCTCTGCGCGCGGTTTCGGTCGCCGCCCGCGCTTTGTCGGCGGAAGTCTTCATCTGCGCGGAAAGCGCCTCGACACGCTTTTCGGCGTCGGCCGGCGAAAGACCGGCGCGCGCCGCGACGACGCGAACCAGATAGGCGCGATCGTCGCTGCTCAGAGAACCATCGGCGGCTCCCATCAACAAAATGCGCGCGACTTCCTGACGCGACGTTTCCGTCGGCCCGCCATCGCCGAATGAGATGCTTGCATCCCCTCGCGGCGCTTTGTCGACGCCACGGCCGAGCGGTTCGGCATTGGGCGCAAGACTCAAGGCGAGAATGACTCCGACTTTGCGCGCGGTTTCGTTTGCATCCCGCGTCTTGTCGACCGCGGCCTTCACTTGAACGAAAATCGCGTCGACCCGCTTTTCGATGTCAGCCGGCGCGAGACCGGCGCGCGTCGCGACCGCGCGCGCGACAAGGGCGCGATCGTCGCCGCTCAAGGAACCATTGGCCGCGCCCGCGATCAAAATGCGCGAGATTTCCTGATGCGACGTATCCGTCGCCGCGCTATTGCCGGCCAAGGAGCTTTTGCCCGCCGAGGCGCCGTCGTCGATCCGCAACAAATTGTCGACGCTATAGCCGATCGGATCCGCGACGGACGCGACGCTCGACGACACCGAAGAAGCGCCGGACTTTGCTATATCGGCGCCGCCTTTGACCGCGGATGAAAGCGACAATGTGGTGACGGCGGATGCGATCGACAATGTCGCGAGCGATGTGCCCAGGGCCACCGCGACGGCCCAAACGACAAGCCCGTGCACGCCATCCCTGACATGACGCTCATGGGTCGTCGCGCCGTCGACGGGTAGGCGCATGCGGCCCGTGATGTATCCGCCCGCGACGAAGCTGGAGACCGTGATCCAAGTGAACCAAAGCGCGAGCGCGATGTAAAATATTATGGGCGAAGGGCCGTGATAGGGCGAGACAAGCGAGAGGCCTATGGCGGAGCCAAAGGCGGTCATCAGCACGATGATCGCGGAAGCGACGACCGCTCCGGCGAAAATCGCCGACCATTCGACATAGGAGGCGCCCGTTGGGTTGTCTGAAATGCGCGGCGCTAGGGTTGATGTATCGGTCATCGGCGTTTCTCCCTTTTTGTGCTGCTCAGCGCAAACCGAGGAAGGAAAGAATGGCCATGATGATCACGATGAGACCGACGAGGTAAATGATGCCGTTCATAACTTCCTCCATAAATGCAACGGTATCTCGACAACCGTCGCGCCGTGCCGATCAACATTGAGCGGCCTATGCCGCTTTGATGGAACTTCCAAAAGACGCGCTAGCCCGTCTTATTCACCGG
>PLZT01000393.1 GCA_003152255.1 Methylocystaceae bacterium
AAGCTTCCGGCCTGCACCGCGGGGGAATTCGGAAACGCTCGGCGGGCTCAGGCCGCGACGGTCGCGGGCGCTGGTTGAGACGCCGCCTGTTGAGCGGCTTTCCAGCGCCAAGGCAGCAATTCGTCGATTCTGTTGGCTGGATGATCTGGCAATTTCGCCAGAACGTAAGCAAGCCACGCCCGCGGATCGACATCGTTGAGCTTACAAGTTTCAATGAGCGAATAGACGGCTGCCGCGCGGCGTCCGCCTTCGTCGCTGCCGGCGAATGTCCAATTTTTTCTGCCGAGAGCCGCGCCGCGCACAGCGCGTTCGGCGGCGTTGTTTGTCAGGCAAATGTGTCCATCGTCGAGAAAGCGCGTGAAGGCGGTCCACCGATCGAGAGTGTAATTGATCGCCTTGGCGATTTCGCTTTTCGACGAGAGGAGCGCGCGTTGTTCTCGCAACCATGCCTCATAGGCCACGATCAGCGGCTTCGATCGCTCCTGGCGGATGGCCTTGCGCGCGTCTGGCGACTTTCCATTGATGGCGCGCTCGATTTCGAACAACTCGTCGATGCGGCGCACGGCTTCGATGGCGATCGGCGCCTTGGCGGACTTCGCCAATTCGAAGAACTTTCGGCGCGCGTGAGCCCAACAGGCCGCCTCGTAAATTGGCCCCGGGTGTCGCCTGGCGTCGTAAAGTTCGTTGTATCCCGCGAAGGCGTCCGCCTGCATCACGCCCGCCCAGCCCGAGAGATGTTTGCGCGGATATTCGCCATGACGCGACGCCGAATATTCGAAGAACGCCGCCGGCGGATCATTGCCGCCGAAGGGCCGATCGTCGCGCAGATAAACCCAGATGCGGCCTGTCCTGGTCTTCTTCTTCGCCAGAACCGGCACGGTGGCGTCGTCGGTGTGAATGCGTTCGGCGGCAAGAACATGCTTGCGAAGAACGCCAAGGATCGGATCAAGGGCGACGACGCTGGCTCCGACCCGATCGGCGAGCGTCGACGGATCAATCTCGACGCCCTCCCGCGCGTAGGTCGCGCTCTGGCGGTTCAGCGGCTGATGCAGCAGGAACTTGGCCACCAATACCATGGCCAGCGGGCTCGGTCCCGCAAAGCCGCGTGGAATCGGATGCGAGGGCGCCGGCGGTTCGGTGATCGACTCGCAGTCCCGGCAGGTGAACTTTTCGCGCACATGTTCGACGATCTTCCAGCGGCGTGGATCGCACTCCAGCGTCTTCGTCACCTCTTCGCCGAGATTGCGTAGTCGCACGCCGCCGCATTTGCCGCAGGCGCAGGGCGCGGGTTCGACAACGCGCTCGATGGGCAGATTGTCCGGCGGTTTGCGCGGCCCACGCGGCGCGCGAGCCCGCTTCTCCTTGGCCGCGGCGGGCACCGCGATCTCCGCTCTGGCTTCTTCCTCGCCTTGCGCCTCTTCGAGATCCTCGATCGCCAGTTCAAGCTGTTCGACCAGAAGCTTGCCGCGTTCGGAAGATTGGCCGAACGCTTCGCGCCGCGCCTTCGCAAGCAAGAACTTCAATCGTTCGACTTCCAGCGCGCGCAGCTTCGCTTCGCTCTGCGCCATGATCCGGGCCGATTGTTCTTGTTCCAGCAACTCGCGCTGCGCGAGGATCATCGCATGGGCGCTGGCGAGGTCGTCGGGGAGAGGTTCGGATGGCGTCGTCACGAAGCAAAGTAAAGCATAATCCTCGCGAAAAATCGCACCAAATCTAGCCCCCGAGTCAATCCGCCGCACTCATCCCGCCGCCTTCGGACGCCATGTTTTCTGTGGCATGCGCCAATCGATCCCTTCCAGCAGATACCTCAATTGCGCCGCGGAAATCGTCACCACGCCATCCGCGACCGAGGGCCAAAGAAAGCGACCGCGCTCCAGCCGCTTCGTGAACAGACAGGCACCCTGGCCGTCATGCCAGATCACTTTTATCAGATCACCGCGACGGCCTCTGAAAACATAAAAATCGCCGGCATGTGGATCCCGCTTAAGCGTCTCCTGAATCAGCACCGCCAATGTGCCAAAGCCCTTCCTCATATCGGTGTGGCCAGTCGCCAGCCAAACGCGAACGTCGCTCGCAAAAGCGATCATCGTCGACGCTCGCCATTCGACAAGGCGCCGATAACACTCGCCAGAGTTCCGGCGTCTGGCGCGCCTTCGATCTTCACGTGAACACCGCCAGAAAACTCGATCGTGATCGCCGGCCTCGGCGGCGTCATTGCCTCCACGACAGGATCCCGCGCCGCGGGAGCTATCGCCAACGGAACAAAAGTGGCGACCTCGAACGACGAGGCAAGTNNCCGAGACCCAGCGCTCCTTCTCGGTGCGCGACCAGCGGCGGCGTCTCTCGACAGACGTGATGACTTCGATCCGATTCATGGCGCCGCTGCTAACACCAGGGATAGTCGAAGTGTCCCACGGTCGCGCCCGATTCGGAAGGCGGTCTACGTCAGGTGGATACAGTGTAAGCACACATATTTACTTAGAGCGACTCGTTGGAAGCGTCGGGGGTGCCCTCGCGGTGAAAATACGTGACCATCAGAACGAGCATCGCCAAAGTCGCAAACACCCCAGCGAGAGCGCCTACAAACATGCCGGACGTTTCGCCCATCGCGTTACTGACGTCGTGGCCCGCCAATCCTCCCATAAGGGAAACGACCAGTATATTAACGAGGACGACGCGAGGAAATTTGTCTGCCCCCATATCTGGAACTGTTCCTTGTGGCAGGAACAGTTCCGCAAGGAAGCGTGCTTGCCACGCGGCAACGACCGCGATCAGCCCCGAAATCAAGCCTATCGTCACTCCGTTATTCGAAAAGCGTTCCACTGCTAAACCCGCAACCGCCCCAATGCATATTCCCACTCCCAAAAGGAGCAGGACATAGATCGAGGTGAGACCTCGGCTTCGATCATCAAACATTGGATGCACTCAGCACTTGAGAAACTGTAAATTGTTAATTGGGGTGAAAGGGCAAGAATTCAACCTTGCGTCTACGCCACAACGCGGCATTTCGCGCGCAAATGCCCAGCACCGTGCGGAACCTGACACGAAGGCGCGCCGCACAGCGGCGCGTCGTTCTTTTTTGAGTGTCAAAAACCGCGCTTTCGCCTTATATTCTGGGCGTTTCCACGCAATTCAAAAATCTTGGATGCTGTTGAAAAACTCGGCTTGATTGCGGATTGCAGGCGTGATTCCGTCGTTTCGGGTGCTTCGCATTCGGAGAGTTGCGATGATGGGACGTCAGGACGAACCGGAGCGTTTGTTTTATGAGTTTCGGCTCGAAAGCCATGTTCCGCGCGATCATTTGCTGCGCGGGATCGACGCGGTTTTCGATTTTAGCGCGACCCGAAAGTCCCTCGAACCCTATTATTCCTCGACAGGACGCCCCTCGATCGATCCCGAGCTGATGATCCGGATGCTGCTGGTCGGCTACTGCTTCGGCATCCGGTCGGAGCGGTGACTGTGCGAGGAAGTTCATCTCAATCTCGCCTATCGCTGGTTCTGTCGTCTTGGCCTTGAAGGCGCGGTTCCCGATCACTCGACCTTCTCGAAAAACCGCCACGGGCGTTTTCGCGAGAGCGAGCTTTTCCGTCGTGTTTTCGAGGAGATCGTGTGCGCCTGCATGAAGGCGGGGCTGGTGGGCGGCGAGGGTTTCGCCATCGACGCCAGCGTGATCGAGGCGGACGCCAGCCGCAATCATCGCATCAAGGGCAAATTGACGGCTGCTCCGGCGGATGCGGCGGCGACACGCCCGGTGCGGGAATATCTCGAGGCGCTGGACAAGAGCGCGGCCGCCGAGACCGCTAAAAGCGCCGATGACGGCGACGACGCGCCGCGCGGCAATCCGCCCGCGGAGCCCAAATATACTTCGCTTACGGACCCCGTGGCCGCCTGGACGAATAAGGGCCAGATGAAAGCTCTGTTCGCCTATGGGACCCATTATCTGATCGATACGAAAGCAGCGATCATCGTCGACGTGGAGGCGACGCCCGTGCGCTGGAGCGCCGAGGTCCCCGCGACCAAAATCATGCTGACGCGGACGCAAGAAAGCTTCGGACTGACGCCAGAAACGCTGGCGGCGGACGCCGCCTACGGTTCTGGCCTGATGCTGGGCTGGCTGAAGGGGCGTGGCATCGAACCGCATATTCCGATCCTCGACAGGGAGCATCAAACGAAGGGCTATTTCACGCGCGCCGATTTTACCTTCGATGCGACGGTAAACGCGTTCACCTGTCCGGCCGGGAAGAAGCTCCTGAACAAAGGCCTGGTCCGCGATGACGGGACCATGCCCTATCGCGCCAGCACCAGGGATTGCCGGGGATGCGCGCTGAAGGCGCGCTGCACGAAGGCGGCTTCGCGCATCGTGACGCGCAATCTTTATGAGGCCGAACGCGAGCATGTGCGCGGCTTGAGGGAAACGCCGGAGTACAAGCGCTCATCGCGTCTGCGAAAAAAGGTCGAGATGTGTTTCGCGCATCTCAAGCGCAACCTCAACTTCCGAAGGCTGCGCTTACGCGGGTTGAGCGGAGCGAAAGACGAGTTCCTGCTCGTCGCCGCCGCGCAGAATTTGCGAAAACTCATCCGCTTCCTCGGCCAGGGCCCGCCGACAGGACAGTTGTGCGCCGCGTAAGCGTAAGGAGCGTGGAAGAATGCCTCCCGGGCCTACGCCGGGAGGAAAAATCGGGACCGTCCTCGCGACCCAATCCGCGCCGACCATCCAAGTCGGCGAAAAATCACGCCAGCGGAGAGTTTTTCAACGGCATCCTTGATTTTTGCTCACACGGGAAGTCGCACGCCTAACTGGCACAGCGCGATGCCATTGTTTGATCGTGCCCTATTTATATCTGTCATGG
>PLZT01000107.1 GCA_003152255.1 Methylocystaceae bacterium
ACCCAAAACCGGTAGGGGCCGACATCGAAATGAAAAACGTTTCGCCTTTTCCAACCCGCTAGCCTGCACGCGCACGCCCAAGGCGACATACCGTTTGAACCAGCATGATCGGGGTGCCGCGCTGGATTAAGCGGGCCAAAGAGGCTGCGGTTCCGAAATCCAATCCGGCCCGCTCAAGCGTGAAATTTCCTTTTCGAGTTCCTTCGGCCGGCCTAATACCATGGCGTAGCGGCTCTGCAGGCAGAGTTCTTTGGGTGTGACGAGGTGGCTTTGGATCGGGACGGGCGCGTGACTGAAGCGCAGCTGCGGCTGTTGGTCGAGCAGATGCCTGTGGCTGTAGCGATGTTCGATTGCAACCTGCGCTATGTCGCTGTGAGCAGTCGTTGGCTCAGCGACTTTCGTATCAACGGCCCCGTGTTGGGCCGTTCACATTATGACGTTTTTCCTAAAATTCCCGAAAGATGGAAGGAGGTTCACTGCCGCGCCCTGACAGGCGAAGTGATCTCTGAATGCGAAGATCGCATTGAGCGCGCCGACAGGTCTGTTCTTTGGCTGCGATGGGAGGTGCGTCCCTGGCGCGACGCCGACGGAGTGATTGGCGGAATTATCATCTATTCGGAAGACATCACAGCGCGGAAATTGGCTGATCAAGAGCGCCAGCTATTCGTGTCGTTAGCCCAGAGCAGTCGCGACTTCATTGGAATGTGCGATGCCCAGTTCACGCCGTTTTTCGTCAACGCCGCCGGTTTGCGCATGGTGGGGCTCGGCAGTCTGGAAGAGGCGACACGAACCCCCGTCAAGGAGTTTTTCTTCCCTGAAGATCAAGCCTTCATCATGAACGACTTCTTTCCGCGGGTGAAGCGTGAAGGCTGCGGTGAAGTGGAAATCCGCTTCCGCCACTTCGTGACCCGGAAACCGCTGTGGATGCAGTATTCCGTTTTCTCCCTGAGCGAAGTTACATCGGGGCAAGTCACCGGCTATGCCACCGTGAGCCGCAACATCACGGAGCAAAAGAAGGCTCAAGAAGAAGAACGGCGTCATGCTGCGGAACTGCAGGCTATTCTGGACACTGCCCCTATCGGCCTATCGATCGCGCTCGACCCTCAGGGCAGAAGCATTAGGGGCAATCGGGCAAATGAGGAAATGTTCGGCGTTCCGCCCGGCGCGGATTTCTCTATGGCCGGACCGCGAGCGAGACCATTCAAAATCTTTCACGAAGGGCGCGAACTGCGGATCGACGAGCTGCCAATGCAACGGGCCTTGCGCGGTGAAGCCGTTAGCGACCAAATCATGGAGGTGCAGCGTGCGGATGGTCGAACCTTCATTGTGTTCGCCAAGGCAAAACCTCTGCTCGACGAAGCTGGACGACCACGCGGGGCGGTTGGAGCCTTCCTCGACATCACAGCCCTAAAGAAGGCCGAGGATGCCTTGCGCGCTGCGGATCGGCGTAAGGACGAATTTCTGGCGATGCTCGCCCATGAGCTGCGCAATCCGTTGGCACCGATCCGCAACGCGCTGTATGTGTTCAAACGGTCGGGCGCGGACACGCTCAACACCGAAAATCTTCTGTCGATAATGGAGCGGCAAGTCGATCATCTCGTTCGGCTGGTCGACGATCTTCTTGAGGTCTCCCGCATCAGCCACGGCAAGATCGAACTAAAGAAGGAGCGGTGCGACCTCGCCGGTATCATCCGTCACGCCGTCGAGACCAGCCAGCCGCACATCCAAGCCGCTGGCCAACGCCTAACGGTCGAACTGCCCTCTTCGCCCGTAACGCTCGACGCCGACCCGGTGCGGCTCGCGCAAGTCTTCGCCAATCTCCTCAACAACGCCGCCAAATATACGAAAAACGGCGGGAGTATCTGGTTAAAGGCGGAGCGATCGGGCGATGAGGTCATCGTAAGCGTGCGCGACAATGGGATGGGCATTTCGGCCGAAATGCTTCCGCGGGTGTTCGACCTTTTCACTCAATCGAGCCGCGCTCTCGGCCGCGCGCAGGGCGGGCTCGGCATTGGCCTGGCTCTGGCGCGCAGCCTCGTGCATCTGCACGGGGGCCAGATCGAAGCTCGGAGCGAAGGTCCCGGGCGAGGAAGCGAGTTCACTGTGCGCCTGCCCTTGGCCGCCGGCGCTTCGCAAGACGAGACGATTGAGGGCGAGACGACCGTCGCCTCAGTCCCCGCCTCACATCGGGTATTGGTCGTCGACGACGATCGGGACGTCGGCGATAGTCTCGTCATGCTTTTGCAGTTAATGGGCACGGACGTTCGCGTCGCCTATAACGGAGAGGCGGCGCTTGCGGCCGTCGCTGAGTTTAAGCCCCATTTGGCGCTCGTGGACATCGGAATGCCGAGCATGGACGGGTACGAGACGGCGCGCCGCATTCGCTTGATACCGGAAGGGAAAGACCTTGTTCTCGTCGCTTTGAGCGGATGGGGCGGGGACAATGATCGTCGACGCGCGATGGAGGCCGGGTTCGATCATCATTTTGTTAAGCCGATGGAATTTGACGCTTTAGAAAGCCTGCTCGCGTCGCCCCCAGTCGGTGCGTGAACCGGCCACTGGACGTTCGATTGGTTTGCCATTCACGGGTGGCAGCGTCCCAACCTCCGCAGCGAGTGTTTGCAAATCTGGCGCTCATCCATCGTTGGTGCAACGCCAGCATTGCATCCATCAAGGAGTAATGGGCTGAGCTCGTGACCAAGCCGTCAAGATCGGCGTTGGTGCAATTGATTGCACGTTGCCAGTTCATCGGATGATCGTGTGTCTCCCAAATGTTCCTATTGCTCCATATTCCGCGACGATAGCCACAAGTCCAACTGCGCTAATGCCTTGAGCAGGTAATTTCCATACGGCAAACCCCCAACAAATTCCTCCGTCCGTTTGGGTTCCTGACCCCACGCAATTAAAACCGCCGCTAACACCAAAAGCAGAATAGCAAGCCAGAAGGATGTGAGCCCGGCAAGAGCCGCAACCGCTATGATAATCCCCCGTTTAGTTCTGTCGCTCAACACCATTATTTTCCCTCCTGATCGCGTCGCACGAAACGCCGCCGTCCGGGAAGCTTCCCTCCCGCCCAGTCATTGTTTGTGGGAACTCGCCCTTATACTGGCTCCACACCCACGCCGACGGAACGCTACCCTCTTGATCCGCGCGCCACTCGTTTCCGCTGCCATCGAAGCTCTCGGCCATCCTTGCCCCCGCCCATCGGCCTTTTTAGCCGCACGCCACCTTAAAGATTTTCTTCTTTCTGCAGAAAGCGATCCGCTAACGGATCGCCCCCCGCTTTTTGTCGCGTAGCTTTTTTATTTCGCGGCCTCTTCGAGCTGCCGCGTTTTAAGGCCGACACCCTGATCTTGAAGTAAATCCAAACTTTTCAGCAGCATGTATGAAAAGCTGCGGAGAAAGGACGGCCATCGCCGGAGCGAGGATCGATTACGTAGCACCGTCGCAGAACAAAACGATGCCCGCAAGGGTCACCCTAACGCTCGTCCATATACGACTCAGCTCGTCGTACAAGGATCGCGCGAGAAGCTGCGCTTATCTGGATCGACGCTTTGGCCGCCCTTTCGACCGGCCTTCGCCGCCAATTCTGTATTTTTCGAGAAACTGCGGTTGTCCGGATTAACGCTCTGGGCCGCCCTTCCGTGCGATCAACCGTCGCTTCTCTGGATCCATGGAAGCAAAGCCGCGATTCGATTTCTTGACTTCCTGCATGAACGTATTCTCTCCTCCCGCCTATGACCGCTCGATCAGCCGCTATTTGTATTGAGATGGGGGTGCGCTCCGGGAAGACGTAACCGGGGCAAATTCCCGGGCGGAGGGGGAGTCAAAATCTGAAAAGTGTGATTCAAGCTATGGATGGGTTTGCCCCCGCCTGATTCGTTGGAACGCTTGACGCACGCCGATCTGATCGGCGTGGTTCGCGATCTGATTGGCGAAGTGACGCGGATGCGGGCGGAGAATAAGAAGCTCGTGGGGTCGTTGGCGAAGCTTCGGGTCGAGCATCGGGCGGCGAAGGATGAGATTGCGCGGTTGAAGCATTTGCCGCCGCGTCCGCCGATCAAGCCTTCTGGCATGGATAAATCGACGCAAGCCAAAGGATCGGAGGCTTGCGACGACAAGGGCGGCGGGCGCTCATCGCGCCGGCGCG
>PLZT01000285.1 GCA_003152255.1 Methylocystaceae bacterium
TCTGCTCGATCGAGAACATCGACCCGATGGGCGTGCATACCGGCGACAGCATCACCGTCGCTCCGGCGCTGACGCTGACCGACAAGGAATATCAGATCATGCGCAACGCCTCGCTGGCGGTGCTGCGCGAGATCGGCGTCGAAACCGGCGGCTCCAACGTGCAATTCGCGGTCGATCCCGCCAGCGGCCGCATGATCGTCATCGAGATGAATCCGAGGGTGTCGCGCTCGTCGGCCTTGGCCTCGAAGGCGACGGGCTTTCCCATCGCCAAGGTCGCCGCCAAGCTCGCGGTCGGCTACACGCTGGACGAAATCGCCAATGACATCACGGGGGGCGCGACCCCCGCCTCCTTCGAGCCGACGATAGATTACGTCGTCACGAAAATTCCGCGCTTCGCCTTCGAGAAATTTCCTGGCGCCGAACCCATTTTAACCACCGCGATGAAATCGGTCGGCGAGGTCATGGCGATCGGGCGCAATTTCGCCGAATCCTTGCAAAAGGCGCTGCGTTCGCTGGAGACCGGCCTTTCGGGTCTCGATGAAATCGAGATCGAGGGCTATGGCAAGGGCGACGATTTGAACGTGCTGCGCGCCGCGCTCGGCACGCCGACGCCCGACCGGCTGCTGGTGGTCGGCCAGGCGTTGCGGTTCGGCCTTAGCCCGGAGGAAATTCACGAGGCCTGCAAGATCGACCCCTGGTTCATCGCGCGCATCGCCGAGATCGTGGCGCTCGAGAACAAGGTGCGCGAATTCGGCTTGCCGAATGACGCCGAAAACCTGCGCATGCTGAAATTCGCGGGCTTCTCCGACGCGCGCCTCGCGACGCTGGCCAAACGCGAGGAGAGCGACGTGCTCGCGGCGCGCCATGCGCTGGGCGTGCGCCCGGTCTATAAGCGCATCGACACTTGCGCGGCGGAGTTCTTCTCACCCACCGCCTATATGTATTCGACCTATGAGTCGCCGTTCATCGGAGCGCCCCAATGCGAGGCGGCGCCATCGTCCCGCGACAAGATCGTGATTCTCGGCGGCGGCCCGAACCGCATCGGGCAGGGCATAGAATTCGACTATTGCTGCTGTCACGCCTGTTTCGCGCTGGCCGAGGCCGGCTTCGAAACGATCATGATCAATTGCAATCCCGAAACCGTATCGACGGATTACGACACGTCGGATCGCCTCTATTTCGAGCCGCTCACGGGCGAGGACGTCTTTGAAATTCTCGATCTCGAGCGCGCCAGCGGCAAGCTTGTCGGCGTCATCGTGCAGTTTGGCGGCCAGACGCCGCTCAAACTTGCGCATGGATTGGCGCAGGCGGGCGTGCCCATTCTCGGCACGCCGGTGGACTCGATCGACCTCGCCGAGGACCGCGACCGCTTCAAGCGCCTGCTCGACAAGCTCGGCTTGAAACAGCCCAAGAACGGCATCGCCTATTCGGTCGAGCAGTCGCGCATCGTCGCCGGCGAACTCGGCCTGCCGCTCGTGGTGCGCCCGTCCTATGTGCTGGGCGGCCGCGCGATGGCGATCATTCGCGACGTGGGCGCGCTCGACGATTATCTCCTGGGCGTGCTGCCCTCGCTGGTGCCATCCGAGATCAAGACGCGATACCCCAACGACAAGACCGGCCAGATCAACATGGTCCTTGGCAAAAATCCGCTGCTGTTCGACCGCTATCTGACCGATGCGATCGAAGTCGATGTGGATTGTCTCGCGGACGGCGAGAACGCCGCCATCGCCGGCATCATGGAGCATATCGAGGAAGCCGGGATTCACTCCGGCGATTCGGCCTGCTCGCTGCCGCCGCGCTCGCTCTCGAAGGAAACGCTGGGCGCGCTGGAGCAACAGACCAAGAACCTCGCCAAGGCGCTCGGCGTGATTGGTCTGATGAACGTGCAATATGCGCTCAAGGACGGCGAGATATACGTGCTGGAGGTCAATCCGCGCGCGTCGCGCACGGTGCCCTTCGTGGCCAAGGTCATGGGCAAGCCCATCGCCAAGATCGCCGCGCGCGTCATGGCCGGCGAGCCGCTGGCGTCCTTCGACCTGCCCGGCGGCGAACTCGATCACGTGGGCGTCAAGGAATCGGTGTTTCCTTTCGCGCGCTTCCCCGGCGTCGACACCGTGCTGGGNNTTCGCCAAGAGCCAGCTCGGCGCGGGCGCGCGAGCGCCCAAGGGCGGCAATGTGTTCGTCTCGGTGCGCGACGCCGATAAGGAGCGGGTGGTCGAAACAATTCGGCTGCTGACGACGCTCGGCTTTCACGCGCAGGCGACGGGCGGCACCGCGCGCTTTTTGACCGAGCGCGGCATACCGACGCAAAAAATCAACAAGGTGTCGGAAGGGCGTCCGCATATCGTGGACGCGATCAAGAACGGGTCGATCCAACTGGTGTTCAACACCACCGAGGGGGCGCAGGCCCTGGCCGACTCGCGTTCCTTGCGTCAGGCGGCGCTCTTGCATAAGGTTCCCTACTACACGACCCTCGCGGGGGCGTTGGCCGCCGCCGAAGGGATCAAAGCCTACATGTCGGGAGACCTCGAAGTTCGCGCCCTGCAGGACTATTTCGCGTGAGCCAGGAGAGCGTAAAACCGTTGATATTCATAGCGGAAGCGACTTCCGGATCTTGCCCCCGCCGACCTTTGGCGGGGCCTTCGCCCTGTCGGCGCGTTCGCTGAAAATCCGCCGCCCAGCGGCTTACCCCTTAAGTACGTCGTGATTCGCCCTCCGCCCGGCGCCTTGGCCCGACGGAGAAGTAAAAAGCTTTCTCCCGGCATGGATTGGACGGGATCTAGGAACGAAAGAGCAGGAACGATGGTCGAGAAGGTGCCCATGACCGTCGGCGGCCACGCCGCCCTCGAAGAGGAGTTGCGTCGCCGCCAGCAGGAGGAGCGTCCGCGCATCATCCAGATGATTTCGGAGGCGCGCGCCCATGGCGATCTTTCGGAAAACGCCGAATATCACGCCGCCAAGGAGTCGCAGTCGCTGAACGAGGGGCGCATCGCCGAACTCGAGGACAAGCTGTCGCGCGCCGAGGTGATCGACGTGTCCAAGCTTTCCGGCGCCACCGTCAAATTCGGCGCGACCGTCACGGTCGTCGACGAGGACACGGAAGAGGAAAAACGCTACCAGATCGTTGGCGAGGCCGAGGCCGACGTGAAGAGCGGGCGCGTCTCCATCACTTCGCCCATCGC
>PLZT01000559.1 GCA_003152255.1 Methylocystaceae bacterium
CCCCGGTGAATAAGACGGGCTAATGCGTAACGACGAAACGAACTCCTGCGCCAGAGCCGGCGCTTGTTTAGCTATTTCCGCCTCATGCTTGCCGACCAACTTGATGAAGTGAACCATGGCGTAACCGCTACTCAGCGCGCAGGCTTGTCGCAGAGCGACGAGTCTCTTTCGCGCACCCCGTGCACCCTTCTCCGTATGCTCTGGTAGGCGGTCAAATATCGTCGTCGATCCTTTCGAAATTGCAGGCACGTCATGGGCCCTGGCGATCTCGCCATCGTCGCGAGTTTCTACGGCCTCATTCGCCTGTTGCTGGAACGATTTTTCAGACGTGGACAGGAGAATTCCGCGAAATGTTACGCTGCCGCGCGGCGTGGCGAACGATGACTCGCTGTGCCGCGTCGTGTCGCGCCCCTCGCCGAACGCATATATCAGCTGCTTCACGCGAGTTCTTCGGTCCGCCTTACCTCCCTTCATCAGCGCAAATTCGTTGGCCGGGACCAGGCAGTCGTTGAAGAGGCGCGCGACCTCCATGAGACCGGCGTCGGTCGTGTTCCAGTTCGGCAATCCTTCTTCCTGACCAATGCCGATGACCGAGGTTGCTGCGAGCAGAGCTGTCGTCTTGCCGACTTTTGACCGGCCGAAGACGTTGATGATGAACGGCGGTCTACCCACAAGGCGGAGCAAAGGGGCGGCGAAGGCGGAGCTGATTGTGAGCATCAGGCGCGTCGAATATTGCGCCTCGGCGGCGACGGTTTCCTTCCAGGTTTCGATCGTGCCGACCATAGAAACCGGGCCGAAGGGCAGTTGCTCGGTCCATGGCGGCGGACATATCTTGAGCGCGCTCGAGCCGAAATTGATCACCCGGTTGAGCAACACGAAGCAGTTATCCCGCAATCGCCAGCCTGTGTGCTGCGACAACAGACGGTATTCTTTCGGCTCTGACGAGATCGCCGCCTGCGCTAACTGTTTCGCGGCTGCGTCCGACCTTGGCAAGACGCCGTTTTTTTGCCGAATCTTTTTTAGCACCGCTACTTCGTTGACCGCTTCGTCTCGCGCGATCGAAACGGTGCCTACACGACCGAGCGGCTTCCTGAACTGGAAAATATCGAAGCCGTCGCCGGTTTCTTCGTGCTCGGCGTTTGCAATTTTAGAAATGAACAGGGCGTAACTAGGCGATCGCCCAGCGACCGCTGGCCCCCTCCGCGGGGGCGCAACCGATTGGCGTTGCGGTAGTGGGGCACGTTGGTTTCGCTGGTCACGTCCATTGTCGAACTGGCGCTTCGGTTTTATGGTTTTGGTGGGCATTTCCTTCTCCCCTGGTCGACTGGCTTGAACGCGCGGCTCGAAGCGCGTTCACTTGGTGTCGGGTCGATGTCGTTGACCCTTCTTCGGGATCGGTTTCCTTCCATCATTCCCGCTGGCGTGTTTGCTGTGCGACGTTGACCTTGGCTTTGTCCGTCGCTCGGGGAACTGATTTGGCGGGCGCGTTACCGTCTTTTCCGGTTGCTCGCCGTTCGGGTCTGCTCGTGCTCCGCTGTGCTCCGGCTGGCTCACGTTCTTGCGGCGGGTTAGTGGGCGCGCTTGGTCGCGCTGGCGTGCGCGTGGTTGTCGGCCTTCCGCCGCCCCTTTTTGATGGGGGGCGCGTTTCTTGTCGTTCGCTGGTCGGTCGTTTGGTCGCTCCGGTTCCGACGATCCGTGCGCCGTCGGGCGTCTTCACGATGCCTAGTCCATGAAGGAAAATGCGCGCGCCTAAGCCGGCGCGATCGAGCGCGACCGCGATCTCCACCCGCTGGCGCCCGAGCAGGGGCCGGTCGCGCGTGTTGCGACGCGTGACGCTCCCGTCCGCCAAGAGCTTTCGCGGCAGCGACATCCGCCGAACGAAATCCGTTTTGACGGCATAGGCCAGCCCCCTGAGGTCCCCGTCGAAGGACTTAGCAAATACCGGGCGGCGGATGGTCTTGCTCGGGGGAAAGAATTCACGAAATGCCTTGCTGGCTTTCTCGAACCGCGACGCCGGGATGATGATCCACGCATGCGGTCGGTAATGGGGAACGAAGCGCCCGTCTTGGTGCTCGTTAGCCGAGATGTCGAATCCGCCGATGGCTTGCCGCACGCCGGCCTTCCTCAAAGCTTCGCGCAGCCTTGTTGAAATCCGCCCGAACAGCTCGGGCTCGCGTGCCAGTTCGTCTTCGGCGATTGCAGCGCCGCTGAAGACGACGCTCACCGCGACGGTGCTTACACCCGAGCGGGCCAGCAAATCCGCGCCCGCCCTCACGAAGAATCGCTGGGTCGCGCGCATGCACTCTGGGCAGGCGCCACTCAGGCAGCGTCCTCCCGATCGGCACGCCGCGATCTTCTCCGCTAGGCGCAGCGCCGCTTTTTTGCCCTTACCGTGTCGGCGCAGGACTTTGACGAGTCTATGGCGTTCTTCTGCCGCCTGCTGGCTGGTCTTGGCGGGTTTTCCTGCTCTTCCCTGGCTCCACGTGGGTACGCCGTCTCCGAACCAGCGGCGACCTGTCGGACCATTTAAAATGTGAGGGGCCAGATCGATTAGGGAGCGATCAAGCATGGTTGCCTCCCCGATCGCTCGTGGAGGCGCGCTCGCAGCTTTTGAGCCAGACGTTCAGGCTGCTCACGCTGTAACGGACAAGCCGACCGACTTTCAGGTGCGGAGGCCCGTATCCGGACAGTCTCCAGTTTCGCAGGGTTTTTACCGACAGGTTGAGAAGCGATGCGAGGTCGCGCTCGGTGAAAAGGGGCTGCGCCCCTTCAATCGTTTCTGCGGTCAGCCGGCTGGAGCGCCGAAACTTTGTTGGGGTTGAAGACGTCATTGGCCATTTCCCGGGCAGGAGATGGCTCTCTATAAATACGAGCGGATCCGCCCTGTCCAAATGTGCGTTTCGCGGCCGAGAAGAATTTTGGCGGAATTATTCGCGGAATTCGGCTCGTTCAAGCTCGAGCAAAAAAATGGTGATGCTTCATGCGGTTACTGATGATCACTTGGGTTGCCGCCGGAAATTCCGCGAAAGCCCCTCGCGCCTGAAAATAGTCCGCTCAAATTTCCTGTTTCTTGCGGCCTCGCTTGGCAGGCTCGACCAATGTTTCGACAAGACGACGTGCGTCGTCGCGGGTGACCCTGCCCGGAAACGATTCCATCAATAGCTCGACCGCCTTGCCCTGGTTCAACGGTTTGGCCAACTCATTCTCTTTGGCACGAATCGCAGACTCCGCTTCCGCCTTCGTCAGCGCCAGTCGCGGCTCAACTTTCCTTGGCGGCCACGCCTTGCAGATTGCGGATCTTTCGAAGGAGACGCCCTTCTCGCCTGCGACGGACTTTCCAAACCAATACTCTCTTGGCTCGGCTTGTCCGCCTCGATAGCCTACAACCTTGCCGGCAGACAGTTCATCTTCCAGAGCGTACTCGGGCGGCGCATCGCCCGGTCTCCCGGTGATGCTTGGTCTCGAGCGCCTTTCTGGCGATGGCGCCCAAGCTTGAAATCCGACGTGCCTGCGATTCTCGATCCAATGAAGAACCATGTCGGTGGTCCAAATGGGACGCCCGAACGCTTGCGCATCAAGCTCGTCGCGGCTCGGCCAGTTTTGGATTATGGCTTTGCTTTCAACACTAACGTCGCGGTATCGAAGGCGGTCGGAGTTGTCAAAGACGCAGTGATCAGGCTGCGACCGGTCATCCTCCAGCCAATAAAGGCTCGACCAGTCGTCAGGCAAAAGACTCTCTTGGATACTACTTTCGGGTGGTGTTCCTCTGGCGACGACGTCACCCGCGCGAAGGGCATGTTGCAGTTCCGACCACGCTGCGTCGGGTTGGCAGATAGCATCAAGCGTTGCCAACCCCGACACGAACTTCTCCGCCTCGCCTCCCGTCAGTGCGCTTAGCGGCTGTAAAGTCCAACTCTTCTTGCCTTCAAGCATTGCTCCGTCTTTGCCAGCCAGTGGCGACTCAACCCATTTGCTGCACTTGGTGCGGTACTGGTTCCAAACCGCGCGGACGTCGTTCGGGTTGCGCGTGACGATCCACGCGGCGGCCATGAACAGGGTCCAATGGCGCTCTCCCAGCGGGTCGAAACCTGAGGGAAATTGGACTGCCAGTGGCCAGCATCCCGCATCCATGGCCTCCCACTCGGCGTGCTGCGGAGAAATTTCGCCGCGCTTTGCGCGTTGCAAGATGTCGTTTCGCGCCATCGCTCCTCTGTCGTCATTAGTTGACATTTTTCGATTCCCCATCGTTTCACTTTGGGCGACAGCGTTCCGGGCATGCCGTATCGAGCAGGATATGGCGCTTCTTCCGTTGATCGTCTTTGCCCGCAGCGTATGCGTGACGCCGACGACGGCGGATTCGCCGAATGGCACGCCGACGCGCGAGATCACCGTCGAACATCCCTTCGGCTCGATCAAGTGATGGATAAACCGGGGCGCCGTCGCGATGAGGGGCCTCGGCAATCTCGGGGCCGAGTCCAGCCAGGCCGCGCCCGTCTACAATCAACGGCGAGTTTTCAACATCCTTGGCGTCGACCCATGATAGCGGCTGTCCGCGTGTGAAACGGCGGCCCCAACCCAGGCCCATTCCCGACCGGAAAATGCCGCACGGACATCCATCAGCTCACGGCAGGCAGCTTTCCCGGCCAGAATGCTCAGCATTCGCCACCGCGTACGGTACGATCTTGGCCATGGCCAGAAGGGTATTTTTCAACGCCCTGTCCATTTATTGTGAAGGTCATGCTCTGGCGGGGGAGCCGCCCGGGGTTTAATACCAACGGCGTTAAAGATTGA
>PLZT01000288.1:0-606 GCA_003152255.1 Methylocystaceae bacterium
TACGGCGAACATACGGTCTAGGTCGTGTTCCTCTGTTAAAGATCGCCCTAGCCTGTACCGAATTCGTCGGACACCGGCAATTAATCGCTCCGGGGGAGTGAACATAGCAAGGCGTGAGCGCGCCATACGTGGCATAATGACTCCGCGAGCACAAAAGACTTCCACGCAGAAATCGTAGATCGGTTGAGAAATTCGGGCGCCGCACGCGCTCAAGTTGCGATGGTTCTCGCGGTCTTGCAACAAATCCGCGGAGGCCGGCCGCGTCGAGATAGGCTTCGAGATTGTGATGCGCCGGCATCTCTCACTGCTGCGCGGCGCGCCCGGCGTTGTTGTCGAAAATGGCGTCGTGAAAGTCGGGTCGGACATGATGACCGGCAGGCCGGGCGTTTTCGCGGGAGGCGATATGGCCCGCTCCGAGCGCACCGTCACCGTCGCGGTCGGCCATGGCAAGAAAGCGGCGCGGCACATCGACGGATTTTTGCGCGGCGTCGCGTACGAACCGCCCGCGAAACACGCGCTTGCCGGTGCCGCGCGACGCCACAGGACGCCTTGCCCTGTTTCGAGAACCCCGTCTCGTCGATAACGAGAACCGCGTCGTCGTCGGCC
>PLZT01000288.1:640-4204 GCA_003152255.1 Methylocystaceae bacterium
ACAGTTCCAGCGTTGTCTCGATCGACGCTCCCGCCATCCCGTGATCCCCATGACGAATCATGGTGATCCAGAGATTCAGAAATCAGCTAGATACGCAACTGTAATGCTAAGCATCGGAACAGGGAATAGTGGGAGTTTTGCCCAAGCCGCCGCGCCAAGCCGAATCCGCGCCGTGACCGCGTCAAACGTCGTTCGTGCTGGCGGCGCTCATGCCGGAGGTCGCGGATAGCGGCCGACGCCGTTCCAGAGCCAGGGCTAAACTATTGGCGCGCCCAAGAGCGCCAAAAAAATCGAAGCAACTCAGCTTTCTATTTTCCGCCCGGTCGGNNCCGACCGGGCGGAAAATAGAAAGCTCCCCAAATGGGTTCCGTCAAGCGCGCTTTTGGAGGGTGGTCTCAAATCTGTACCACCCCCTTCCTTTTCGGCGTCAGCGACTTGCGAAATGGCGATTTCTTGATTTAGGCTCAACCTATCGGACTTCTCGGGCCCAGCGGCGTGGAGCGGTCTGGGCGAGCCTTCGGTAACCACGGAAGGATTTGTTGTCTCGCCTGAAACGTTGTCGCCGACCCTCGTCAGCAGGGCCGATTATGACGCTTCAGGCGTGTTCAACGGGCCCTTCCCTTGGACCGCGCGAGCCTCCGGGACGGATGCCGTCCTCTTTCGGAGGTTATCGCATGGCCAACAGAACATCGAGACAATCGACTCCCGCCGCGCCCGAGGGCGTGTCGGGCGCCGCGCGACGCAGCGCGCGCTGGCTGAGATCGGCGCTCATCCGTCCGCCAAGCGCCGTAATGATTTGGCGCCGCGCCTGGAATTGCTGACGCTGCCGACCGAGAGCCTGAAGCCCGCCTCGCGCCGGCCGCGGCGTCGCGACGCCGTTAAGAGCGCCGGATTGACGCCAGCCTCGGCGAATTCGGCATTTGTCGCACGATCCTGATTGCCGGCGATCGCACGATCGTCGAAGGCCATGGGGTCTGGGAAGCCGCCAAGCGGCTGGGAATCGCGGAGGTCCCCTGCGTCGTCATCGACCACCTCGACGCCAACGAGCTGCGGCGCCTGCGCCTCGCGCTCAACCGTATCGCCGAGACCGGCGCCTGGGACGTCGAGGCCCTGCGCCTCGAGTTCGAGGAACTGACGGTGCTGGGCGAGGATCTCACCGTGACCGGCTTCGAAATGGCCGAGATCGACATGGTGCTTCTGGGGGACTGCGATGATGCTGGCGGCGCCGAATTCGACATGCCGCCGCCGCCGCTTGCGGCGACGTCGCGGCTTGGCGACATCTGGATTCTTGGCGACCATCGCCTGATCCAGGGCGACGCCCGCGAGCCGGACGTCTATGCGCCGCTCATGGGCGAGGGGGAATTCGCTGTGCTCGCGTTGACCGACGAACCGTTCAACGTGCCGAACGTCGGTCGCGTCACGGGCAACGCCGACCATCGCGAGTTCGCTTGCGCCCACGGCGAGATGAGCCGCGAGGAGTTCGCCGCCTTCAACCGCGCCTGGATGTCGGCCGTCATGGCTCATCTCGCCGATGGCGGCCTGCTCGCCAACTTCATCGATTGGCGTTCGGTCGAAATCGTGCTCGCCTGCGGACGCGACTTCGGCCCCGAACTGTTCAATTTCATTGTCTGGACGAAATCGAATGGCGGCCAGGGCAGCCTCTGGCGCTCGCAGCACGAACTGTTGCCGGTCTTCAAGAAAGGGGGCGCGCCGCACACCACTTTCGGGTTTTGGCGCGTCCTCGAAAAGTGACCAAGGGCGAAAGCCGTCGCCTGCTGATCGCCATACCGCCCCGGCACGGCCAAAGCATTCTGGCCTCGGTGGCGCTGCCGGCGTGTATCCTGGGGCGCGACCCAACCTGCAAAATTATCTACGCGTCCTATGGCGAACAATTGTCCAAGGATTTTTCCAACCGCTTTCGCGACCTTCTGTGGTCGCAGAACTACCAGGCGGTTTTCCCCGCGACGTGGATCGACGCTGGCGGGGCCTCGCTGGCCGAGGTGCGCACCTCCGCCAAGGGCTACCGGCTGGCGACGACCGTTCAGGGGCCGGCGACCGGCAAGGGCGCCCATCTCGCCATCGTCGATGACCCCTTCAAAGCGGCCGAAGCCGGCTCCGAGTCGATGCGCAACGCCGTCCATGACTGGTTCAAGGGATCGCTGATGACCCGCTTTGACAAGCGAGCCGAAGGCGGGATGATCGTGATCCAGCAGCGCCTGCACCAGGACGATCTCATCGGCCGGCTGCGCGACGAAGGCGGCTGGGAGTATCTCGAAATGCCCGCCGAGTGTATCGAACGGCGGGTGTTCGACCTCGGCGACGGCGAGAGCTGGATCTTTGAACCGGGCGACCTGCTGTTCGAAGAGCGGTTCGACCAAACCGCGCTCGAGCGCCTAGCTTTGGACTTGGGTGAGGGCCAATACAACTCATTCGACAACGTGACAACGCCGTAATCCGACATGGCTCAGGCCTTGTCACGTTGTTCGGGGTTTGGCACAGGGCTATATTGATGGCGAGAGGCGCGGGAGGTGGTGGCGTTGATCTAAGTCGCGCGCAGCTAGCGAGACGCCGGGGTCTTGGGCGACGCCGAGCAAGCGAGAACAGGGCTGAAAGCCACAGGAATCGGCCAAGAGTGCATTTCAGGATAAACGCCGCCCCGCGCGGCGGGTGTAGTTTCCGCCATCGTCATCAGCGCCAATAAGCTATGTGGCGCGCTAGTGCGCCGCTGATAGGCGCTGCGGCATCATTCATCGCCGTCACGAGCGGCATGATCTCTAAAGGAAGCGGAAGCCGGCGCGGCGTGTCCGTTTACGAACGTTCGTTGATGCGCACGCGGAAAAGCCCAGAGGGTTTGAATGTCACGACGCGCCGCGCCGAGACCGTGGCGGGGTTTCCGGTTTTTGGATTGCGTGCAGGACGTTCGTTCTTCGATCGCACATTGAAGGAGCCAAAAGAATGGAGCTTGAGGCTCTCTCCCGAAACGATCACCTCGAAGATTTCCGCGAGAACCGCGTCCACGTGGTCTGCCGATTCTGCGCGCGAAAGACCTACGCGTCGGCGCACGGCGTCGGCGAGATCAGCGCGCGTCACGTTGCCAGAATCCCTGCTGGGCACATCCGTCACAGACTGCATCAAATCCTCCATTGAACGATGGTCTTCGTTCGGTCGATAGCGAGGCCCGCGGACGCCGTCACCGTGAATTGATGGCGATTTCGATGGTGGCGTCCGGCCCGAAATTATTGCTGTCATGAGCATAATCCTCCGCGATCCAGTAACCTTGCGCACGCGCCGATGATGGACATCGGAAGCTCCTTATGCGCATGCCCGCTAGGGCATGTGGGGCATTTGACAGCAAGGAGAGCGGAGAGAATGTGCGCCATCACACAAGGCGAGCGGCATGGCGTATTAGGCGCCCGGCGCGAATAGCGCTAGCGCCGCCGCGATGGCGACGATGCCAGTGAGGAAGAAAACCGCGGCAGTGAAGAGCGGTCAGCATTTCGACCGGACGCTTTTCGAATAGGAGCGGACTCACTCTGAGGAGAGAGCTGGCCTCGCAATTCGGGA
>PLZT01000496.1 GCA_003152255.1 Methylocystaceae bacterium
CGTGATAGCCACGGTAAACATCTGCCCTACACCCCTTAAAATGCCGCCACGCCGATATCCGTGCAGCAAAGCCGCGCGGCTGCCGAATGTCGTCCTGACCGCCAATGGCGGGACCAGCGCCTTCCAGCTCGCGCAGCTTTTCACGCCGGGCAGGGGATTCTATATCCTCGCTGGAAACATCGCGCAGCCGGCGTTCGACGGCATGACGCTTCTCAACAAACAGAAGGCCGCGGAAGCCGGACTCGAGCAGGCCGAGGCGCAATATCGCGACACGGTGATTAAGGCGTTTCGCAATGTCGCCGATACTCTTCGCGCGTTGCAGTCGGACGCGCGCGCCGTCAAGGAGACTCGCGTCGCGGAAGGCGCCGCGAAAAAATATCTAGACAAGATCCGCGCGCAATTGCGGTTCGGCGGCGTGTCGCAACTCGCGGTCGTCGACGCGCAGCGCAGTTTACTCAACGCCTCGATCGCCCTCGTGCAAGCCGAAGCGCAACGCCTTACCGACACCGTCGCATTGTTCGTCGCTCTCGGAGGAGGCTGGCCAAGTTGAGAAAGAGCGACGCTTTCTTCGTTCGAATGCGTTTCGCGCGGGAGATCGGCGCAAGTCGGCGTGGTCGCAATGGCTCTGGTGCAAACGGCGCAAGCGGGGCATATTTGCCGATAAGGAAGCGACCCGAGGAAGGCTGACCGCCATGCTGAGCGTAGATGATCTGTTCAAAGGCCGCCATTTTGACCGGGAGATCATCATCCTCTGCGTGCGGTGGTATCTCCGGTTCAAACTCAGCTTTCAAGATCTCGTGGAAATGATGGCTGAACGCGGATTATCTCTGGCCCATACGACAATCATGCGCAGGATCGAACGCTATGTTCCAGAATTCGAAAAGCGGTGGAACCGCTTCGCTCGCCAAGCCCACGGATCCTGGCGCGTCGATGAGACCTACGTCAAGATCAAGGGTCGCTGGACTTATCTCTACCGCGCCGTCGACAGGGCCGGAAAGACCGTCGATTTCCTCCTCCGCGCCAAGTGAGATGTTGCGGCCGCCAAAGCGTTCTTCCGTCGGCCGTTCAAGACCCAAGGTCGACTGCCGCAGAAGATCACGCTCGACGGCTATCAAGCTTCGCACCGAGCGGCGCGTGAATTCCTTGCGCAACACCAAGGCGGCGCACGAACCAAAATTCGGTCGTCAAATATTTGACGGATGTGTTTGACAAGAGCCTTTCAGTTCCGTTTGCAAGAATTTGCTGCTCTTTCTTTCTTAGGCCAGCAGTATTCGGGTACACGCGCGACAAAGGTCAAGGCTGCCGCGCGGGATTCCGGGTTTCCTTTGACGAATCGCGCACGCCGCAATCGTTCGCGTCCATTAGGAGCATGCGTAGGCAATGAAACTCCGAGAGCCGTCCGCAACTCGTCGAGACGTAGGCGCCGATCTCGACGGATTGGGTTGTATTCGCCAACGCCCAACGTCGGCAGGATGGCGCCGATGCGATTGACGAGGCCGACCCGCTCTGCAAGGAGTTCCTCCCGCTCCCGCATACGACGGCGGGCGTCTTCATCGGCCTCGGCAGGTCTCGGAACCATCGAGCACACACGGTGTTCACCCCGCAACCACGCCAGCAACGTCCGCAGCAAGAGTTCGGCGTCAATCCCATCAGTTTTCGACACAAACAACTGCTCAAAATCGATCGCGGCGCTGCTTCGAAGGTATCGCCAGCACCGGGCAAGGCGCGTCGCGCAACACGCGCTCTGTCGTACTGCCGCGCAAATCGTCGAACAGGCCTTGGTGGCCTGCCGTCGCCATGACGATGAGATCGGGGTGGCTCTTCTCCGCGACCTCGAGGATGGTTTCGACGACCGGCCCCCGTCGCAGATCGACGTGCGGCAGGAGATTGCCGAAGGTTGGCAACGTCTCGCCGACATGAAGAACGTGGAATTGCGCTATAGGCTCCAGCATGCGTACGATGTTGGAGGCCAGGCCCCAGGCGTGCATCGGAGCAACTTCCGCGGCGATCGGCATCAGCACGCGAGTGAGTCGGATCTTGCCGGTGTCCTCATCGACGAAGCCCTCCTCGCCGTCCCGCAGGAACAGCGCCGGCGCATGGGCGAGCCGCGCGGTCGCCTCCGCTAATGACCCGTTGAGAATGCGCCGCATCCAATTCGATTCATGGGTCATCATCACTAGAAGATCGCACGAATGTCGCTCGGCATATGCGCCAACGGCCTGCGCGACGTCATTCGATGCGAGTGCGGTCTTAACAACATTAACCCCCAGTTGAAACTCGACCGCCTCCGGCGGTGCGCCGGGCTCAAGCATTTGCCATTGCGTAAGCAGTTCGCGCACCGCCGGAAAGCGGTTCTGTTCCGTCTCAGCGCCCGCCTCGTCGATGTGGAGGATATGCAAGGCGCTCCGCGCCGCGATGGCGAGCCGCACCGCATGAGCGAAAGCGGCACCGTTGCTAAGCGAGAAGTCGGTCGGGTACACAATGGATTGAAACGGGGGCCGGTCCATGAGCGTGCCTCTCTGGTTTTGGCTCTTCTGCAATTTTTGTG
>PLZT01000715.1 GCA_003152255.1 Methylocystaceae bacterium
TGACGAAGACCGAGGACGAACGCACCTTCGCGCTGAAGCCGATGAACTGCCCCGGCCATGTGCTGCTGTTCAAGAACGGTTTGAAGTCATACCGCGATTTGCCGGTGAAGATCGCCGAGTTCGGCGTCGTGCATCGCTATGAGCCGTCGGGCGCGCTGCATGGCGTGATGCGCGTGCGCGCCTTCACGCAGGACGACGCGCATATCTTCTGCTCGGAGGACCAGATCATGCGGGAGGCGCTGGAGATCAACGACCTCATTCTGTCGATCTACGGCGACTTCGGCTTCGACGATGTGGTGGTGAAGCTCTCGACGCGGCCGGAAAAGCGCGTCGGCTCCGACGAGGCCTGGGACAAGGCGGAAGCCGCCTTGGGGAAGGTGCTGGAGGAGTTGGCGCGGCGCGGGCTGAAAACCTCGGTGCAGCCGGGGGAGGGGGCCTTTTACGGCCCCAAGCTCGAATATACGCTGCGCGACGCGATCGGCCGCGAATGGCAATGCGGCACGACGCAGGTGGACTTCAACCTGCCCGGGCGGTTCGGCGCCTTCTACATCGGCGCGGACTCCGAGAAGAAGACGCCTGTCATGGTGCATCGCGCGATGTTCGGCTCGCTGGAGCGTTTCACCGGCATTTTGATCGAGCATTACGCCGGCCATCTGCCGCTGTGGCTGTCGCCGACGCAGATCGTCGTCTGCACCATCACCCAGGAAGCCGACGACTACGCGCACGAAATCGCCGCGAGCGCGCGAAAACTCGGGCTTTCCGTCGACATGGACCTGCGCAACGAGAAGATCTCTTACAAGGTGCGCGAACATTCGCTCGCCAAGGTTCCCGTGCTGCTGATCGCCGGCAAGAAGGAGGCGGCCGAGCGCCTCGTGTCGATCCGCAGGCTGGGCTCGCAGGAGCAGGGCTCGGCCAAGCTCGACGAGGCGTTGACGGCGCTGGCCCGTGAGGCGACGCCGCCCGATTTGAAGACGGCGTAGTTTATCCGTCGCCGCGCGTCGGCGCCCTTGCCAGACGCGCGGCGATAGCCCAATTTGTCGCGCAATAAGTCGAGGTCCCCGGCTGGCGGCGCGCTCGCGTTTGCCCGGTTCGGATCAAAAGACCCGGCATAATGGGGAGTGAACAATGTCGTCCAAAATTCGTCTGTCCGTTTTGGCCCTCGCCGCCGCTCTGTTCCTTGGCGCCATCCCGGCGCAGGCCGCCAAGCTCGGACCCTATTTCCCGCTGCCGAAGTCATTCCCGCTGTCTGGCCCCGGCAAGCAGGCGCTGCTGAAGATCCAGGCCGACTGGCTGCAGAACGGCCTCGAAAACCTCCAGAAGGCGCAAAAGGAGACGACGGCCGCGCTGGAGAAGGCCAAGGCCGACAACGCCAAGCCGGAGGACGTCGCCAAGCTCGAGGAAAAGCTGAAGACGCTCGACACCGACATCAAGGCGACCGAAGAGGAAATCGCCATCGAAAACAACGACACCGGGACCAAGGAAGAACAGACCGAGCGCAAGCGCCTGTTCATGCTGAACGTCAATCAGTGGATCAATGAATTGGGCCGTCAGGCGACCGAGCAGCTTAAAATCGCGATTCTGAAAGACGGCGCCGAGGCGATGGTCGCCGAGAACCGCCATGCGCAATTGTCCGAACAGGCCGACGCGATCGAGCGGGCCAAGAACGACACGACCGTCGTGAACTGGGCGATCAGCCGCTAGAGGCTCGTACGAAAATAAGCGAATCTGGGGCGCGGGCCCCCTCTCCCCGTTTTACGGGGAGAGGGTTGGGGTGAGAGGCCGGGGCTGTTGTCAATAATGCCGAAGCGCCCCACGCAATTCGCGGGCGTAATCCGCATCCGGGGCGCATGGCCCAAGCCCCTCACCCTGCCCTCTCCCCGCGAGCGGGGAGAGGGGGACAAGCGGCGAGATCCGCGTGCTTGTTTTCTCGCGAGTCCTGACGGCCAATCCCAGCGGACGGCCCCCCTTACAACGAGTCGTCCGACTCCCCAATATCGCCCGCCAATTGCCGGGCGAGCCGTTCCAGCCTAGTCGCGGCGGCGTCGAAGCTTTTGGCGAGCCGCGCCTCGATCGCGGCGTCGCGGCGCTGGCCGGCGTCGATCTTTTCCCGCAGCGAAGCGACCTCCGCCTCCAGCGTCTCGATTTTCGCCCGCGCGTCGGCGGCCTCGTCGGCGATCTCGATCGCCGCCATCACGACCAGGCGCTGGTCGCCGATCTCGCCGACATTGCTGCGCATCGCCGCGATTTTGCCGTCGACGGACGCCGCCAGCTCCTCGAGCCGCTTCTCCTGGCCCTCGTCGCAGCCAAGGCGGTAGGAGCGGCCGGCGATGGTGACGATTGCGACCGCCATGAGCCCAGCCCTATTCGTCGCGCGGCGGCGCGACGCCGAGCACGGAAGCGACGCTGGCGCTGGCCCGTTCGACCCGACGCAAAACTTCGTCGCGGGTTTTTTCCACCGTCGCGGCGCGCGCCAGGGCGGCGTCGAGATCGAGCGCCAGCCGGCCCCGGTCGTCCTGCATAACGGCGAGCTCTTCCTCAAGGTCCGCGAGCGACATTTCGTTCTCCAACCGCTGCGCGACGGCGGTCTCCAGCGCGGCGAGCCCTCGCTCAAAGCGCGCGAGCGCGGCGTCTAACCGGGGCGGGAGGATGGCGGCGTCGAGAATCGGAGCTGACGACATCGGCGGCGAGAAACCTTGACGTGACGACGAGGCGGCGACGGGCCGCGGGGCCGGATTCGCCCAACGGTGATTCGGCTCCGGACGTTAAGTAGCACGAATCGGTCCGTTCCCAACGCGCGCGCTAGCCAACTCGCCGGCTCGCGGGCGCTTCCGCCGCGTTGACAGCGTGCTCCAGATGTTATCAAAACCGTGGCGCCGACGACGCCGGAGACGGCCGCGACGTCGGAAATCGAGCCGCGCGCGCCTTCGCCGCGGCCCTTCTCAACGGAGACTCCCATGGCTTTGAGAGTGGCGATCAACGGATTCGGACGCATCGGGCGCAACGTGCTGCGCTATATCGTCGAGTCCGGCAGGACCGACCTCGAGGTCGTGGCGATCAACGATCTCGGTCCCGTCGAGACCAACGCCCATCTGCTGCGCTACGACTCGGTGCACGGCCGCTTTCCCCACAAGGTGACGGTCGCGGGCGACACGATCGACGCGGGGCGCGGGCCGATCAAGGTCACGGCGATCAAGAACCCCGCGGAACTGCCCTATAAAGAGCTGAACGTCGACATCGCGCTGGAATGCACCGGCCTCTTCACCGCGCGCGACAAGGCCGCGCAATTGCTCGCCGCCGGCGCCAAGCGCGTGCTCGTCTCGGCACCGGGCGAGGGCGCCGACATCACGGTCGTCTACGGCGTCAATCACCACAAGATAACGAAGGAGCATCTCGTCGTCTCCAACGCCTCCTGCACGACGAATTGTCTCGCGCCGGTCGCCAAGGTGTTGCACGACGCCATCGGCATCGACAAGGGCATCATGACGACAATCCACTCCTACACCGGCGACCAGCCGA
>PLZT01000282.1 GCA_003152255.1 Methylocystaceae bacterium
TGGCGCTCGCCCATGATCTCGGCCACACGCCCTTTGGCCACGCGGGGGAGGGCGCGCTGACCGACTGCATGGCCGATTTCGGCGGCTTCGACCACAACGCCCAGGCGTTGCGCGTCGTGACGAAGCTGGAGCGCCGTTATGCGCGCTACGACGGGCTGGATCTCTCATGGGAGACCCTGGAAGGACTGGTCAAGCACAACGGTCCTCTGGCGGGGCCGGCGGCAAAGCGGCGGATCGACCCCTATATTCTCGAATTCGACGCGCTGTTTCCGCTGGAGCTGACGCTCTTTTCCAGCGCCGAGGCGCAGGCGGCCGCGGTCGCCGACGACATCGCCTACAACGCTCACGACATCGACGACGGGCTGCGCGCCGGCCTGTTCGAACTGGACGACATCGCCGGCGTCGGTTTCACCGGCGGGCTGCTGGCCGAAGTCGCCGCTCTTTATCCCGGTCTCGAACGGCAAAGGGTGATCCACGAACTGACGCGCCGCGTCATAACCCGCTTCGTCGAGGACGCCATCGACGAGTCGCGGGCGCGGATCGCCAGCGCCGCGCCGAGAAGCGCGCAAGACATTCGCGAGCATGGCGCCGCGCTCGTGGGGTTTTCAGCGGCCATGGCGCAAGCCGAGCGCGAGGTGAAGCGATTTCTGTTCGAGCATATGTATCGCCACGCGAAGGTCATGAGCGTCTGGGAGCAGGCGCGCGAGGCGATTTCATTCCTGTTTCCCGCCTTCATGGCGAACCCGCGCCTGATGCCGCGCGAATGGGCCGAACTCGCCGAAAAAGGCGCGCTGGAGACACGTGCGCGCGTCGTCGCGGATTACATCGCCGGCATGACCGACCGCTATGCGCTCGGCGAATATCGGCGGCTGTCGGGCAGGGCGGTGGAGCTGTAAGGGCCCCCTCGTCAATCCGTCAGGCGAAGGCTTCTCGCGCGAGGACCGGCTGCTCCATGCGTTGTCGCGACGCGAGGCTGGCGAAGGCGATCGACGCGGCCGCGACGCCTGCTCCCGCCGCCATGTCGATGAAATGATGGCCGCCGTCCGCCGGTATCGACAGGAATACGGGGATGGAAGCGACCGCCGCCAACGGCCCCGCCCAAGGGACGCGCCAGAGCCCATGCACGGTCAGAATGGCTATGACGGTGTGAAACGACGGGCATCCGATGAGGCCGGTCAACTCGTCGAACCGCAGCGGCGGCACGGTGCCGGAGTGCAACGCCAGCAAATCAAGCGATTCCTGTTTCGTCATGGCGAGAAAGAAGGAAGGTTGCGCCATTCCTTGAGCATAATGCATGGGAAGAGCCCCGAAACTCGGGAACAGAAACCACGTCCCTATGGTGACGATCGCCGCGACCATGAAGGCCAGCGACAGTTGGTCGAGGCGATCGAAGCGCCGCGTGAACCCCAGCAGCAGGATCGCGGCGACGAATTGGATCAGCGAGGAATTATAGGCGAGTGTGGTGGCCTGGGCGACAAACGGATTGGACTTTAGCCAGACCACATAGGCCCACCAGTCCAGTCCGAGCGCGCGGTCGGCCTGCGCCAGGAGCGTGTCGTTCAGCGGTCGGCGCAGCGCGAGCCCAAGATAGTTCAGTAGCGCCGCGCAATTCGAAAACAGCAGAAGTTGCGACAGCGCGAAGCAGGTGGCGGCTATACCCTCGTCGCGGCTTAGCACGCGATAGATCAGCCCCAGCGCGCCGACGAAAGCGATGAGAAGGATAGGCAGCACGAAGGTCGCGGGCGCGATCGTTATGGACGTCAGCGGCTGAAACACCAGCAATAGCGCCAAGCAGCCGCCAAGGAGAGTCAGTCGCCATCGGTCCGCTGGCGTTAATAGGCGGTTCATCGGCCAAGCTCTCCATTGGATCGCGCGTCCAATAGGGAAGCCTCACAATTGAAAATTTCCTGTTAACGCCAGGAGCGGCAAGCCGCTAATGCGTCCCCGGCGCCAGTTTCATGCCGCGCCGCTCCTGGTTCACATAGGAGATGATCGCCGTCATCTTCGGATCGTCGGCGGCAAGCGGCTTGCCTTCGAGCGGATTCTTAAGGCACCAGTTCACCATCTCGAACAGCTGCGCGACCTTGCCCAATTGCTTTTGGAATTTCGGGTAGGTCTCGGGATGCGTGTTGGCGGCGTTGGGATGGCATTGCCCGCAGGCGACGCCATTGGTTCCCAGCGCGCCGCTGGTCCACAGGGCGCGGCCATCGGCGACGACGTTTAAATATTCTTTCTGCCAGCGGTCGGTGTCGGCCTTGGTGAAATCATCCGCGCGCGCGTTCAGCGCGGAGAGCGAAAAACCGATGGCGAGGACGGCGAGGGTGCGACGCATCGTCGGCTCCTGATCAAAAATGGGTTTGCGGGGGACGGCGATTGGTCGGGTCCTGAAAGGCGAGATCGACCGGCCGTCCTTGTTTGCGATCGAAAGCGACGGTGCGCGGCTCGTTGTCCCAAAGCTGGTAGCGCGCCGCGATGCGCCCCGAGTTCACGTCGATCAACTGCCAGCCGGTCGCGTCGCGCTCGAAGAAGGGGTCGCCGCGGTTCATCGGCACGGTGAGCACCGGCAGATGGCTTTCCGCCTGCGCGTAACTCTGCGGATAGGGCCACGGCCACGCGGTCGCCATCACCGAATTGAAGGAGATGTTGCCGATTTGGTTATACTGAATCTGATGCACGTGACCGTAGATCACATTGACGGAGTTGAACGGCTGCAGCAACGCCTGCACATCTTCGGCGTCGTCGGTCCAGAAATTCCAGCCCTTGTAGATTTTTTGCAGCGGCGAATGCGAGAAGACGACGATTGGCGTCTCGCGGGAGATTTTCGCCAAGTCTTCCTTCAGCCAAGCGCGTTGCTTTTCGCCGACCATGAACGGCGAACTATTGGGATTGTCGAGCCCGGCCATCTCCTGCATGCGCTGTTCGGCGGTCGGCCAGCGATGGAAGGTCCACTCGTCGAATGTCAGAATTGAGTTCAGAACGACGAAATGCACGCCCTTGTGATCGAAACTGTAATAGTGGGCGCCGTAAAGCTTGCCCCAATATTCGCCAAGGTCGAAGTAATAGTCGTGCTCGCCCATGACGCAGTGCAGCTTGGGCGAAAGATGCGAGAGAATCTCCGCGCCGTGATCGAGTTCGTCCTTCTTGCCAAGCTGCGCGAGGTCGCCGCCGAACATGACGAAATCCGATTCCGGCTGCACGAGATTAGCTTCCGCCACCGCGCGCTTAAGGCCCATGTCCCAGTTGCGCACGAAGCTCGCGCCCTTGATCTGCTGGATGTGCGCGTCGGAAATATAGGTGAAGGTGAAGTCGTCGCGCGTGCCGCCGAAGGCGAGGCGCACCATGCTGATGGGAAGCGTCGTCAGCGTCCCGACGGCGCCGGCCGCGCCCGCCGCCATCACGCTTCGTCTCGTGATCAATTTGCTCATGGATTTGATCCTCCCGCTCGCGCGTTTGTTTCGCGGCGCATCTTTTTGTTTTTCGAACCGGCTTCGAGGATGCGGCGCCGGCTCATGGCGCCGCGTCGCCTTCCTTCGTCTTGGCGTTGACATAGGCGGGGCTCGTCAATGTCTCCATGAACGCCACGAGATCGTCCATTTGCTGCTCGGAAAGTTTCAAGGGACGAATGCCGCCCGAGAGATAGGGGTTGATCGAGGGATCCCCAGCGCTCTTGCCGCCGTCGTTATAATGCTTGACGACATCCTTCAGCGTCTTGAGCGAGCCGTCGTGCATATAGGGCGGAGTGACCGCGATATTGCGCAGCGTCGAGGTCTTGAAGGCGCCGATTTCGTCGAAATGCGTCGTCACCGCGAAACGCCCGAGGTCCGAGGTCTTGGGGTCCGACAACACCGTCTTGTCGACCGAGGCGCCGGCGGCCTTGGCCTTCAGGAACTCCGCCGCCAGCCGCGGCGTGTCGGCCTGGATCTTGTTGATGCCGACGCCGATGTTGTGGAAGCGATTGTCGGTGAATAGCGCTTGGTCCTGCTCGATGACATGGCAGGAGACGCAGCGCCCCTGTCCGACGTACACCTCGAAGCCGCGCTTGGCGGCTTCGCTGATCGCCATTGCGTCATGTTGGAAATACCAGCGGTCGAACGGCGAATCGCCGGAGATCAGCGTGCGCTCGTAGCTCCCGATCGCCTTCTTGACGAGCTCGATTGTGATCGCCGGGCCGCTCGCGTGGAAGACCTTGTTGAACGCCTCCACGTACGCGGGGTCTTCGCGCACGACTTTTAGAAAGGGCTCGAACGACGTGAGGCCCATTTCGACAGGATTGAGCGGAGGATTTTGCGACTGGTCTTCGAGCGAAGACGCGCGCCCGTCCAAAAACAGCGTGTGGAAATAGGCCGCGTTGATGACGGTCGGCGCATTGCGCGTTCCGAATTGGCCGCGGATGCCGCGCGAGGTCTTGCGCGGGCCGTCGGTGAACGCCTTTTCATCGGCGTGGCAGGTGCTGCAACTGATCGTTCCGTCGCCCGAAAAACGGGCGTCGTGGAACAATTTGTCGCCCAGCGCGATTTTCTCGGGTGTTTGCGGATTGTCGGCGGGAATCGGCACGGGCGGCAAACCGAGCGGCTCCGCGCCGCTTCGCCCCGCCGCGACGGCGGTGAAACCGAGCGCCACGAGAAGCACTCCCCACTGCATGCGCTTGGCCATCCTCGCCCCTCCGCTTGGCCGAGAGCGGATTGCTCCGCCTCGCTTTTTTGACCGGTGGCGCCTGATATTATTCCAGGTCGCTCTTTGTCCCCATCGTTCGCTATCCTGCCTTGCTTTAGCAATCCTGGCAAGCATTGTTCGCAACGAGTGAAGAGTTGAGGCGACAGGAAACGAATAGACCGCGCACGAAATTGTGCGATGCAATATATTCATCGGCAGACGCTGCAAGGAATATTTAGCCCGGGCGTCGGTCGGCTCAAGCGCCGCTAGACGGAAGCTGCCAGACGCATAAGTCAGGCCTATGACAGACGAAGCTGTATTTAAATCAAAATTCCTGCATTGAGAGCGTATGCTTGACTTTGCCGTCGCGCCCTCCTTGTGTTACTTGGCTGGGGCGGCGGTTCCAACTTGCGGCGCACAACCCACGTCAATCATCTTGGCGGAAAATCTTCTAGGAGAAACACATGTCACGGTCATGGATCGCGTCGTTGAGCGCGATTTTCCTATTCCCTCTCGCGGCCGCCGCGGGCGATCTGCAACAAGACGCCGCGGCGGTCTTCAAGCCGATCGATGCTTCCACGGTCGCGGCGCAAGTGAAAAACAACGAGGTCACGCCCGCCAAGGTCGAATTGGGCCGCAAGCTGTTTTTCGAGCCGCGTCTTTCGAAGAGCCAGTTGCTTAGCTGCGCGACCTGCCACAATCTGAGCACCGGCGGCGTCGACGCGGGCCCGACCTCCGTCGGTCATGGCTGGCAAAAAGGTCCGCGCCGCGCGCCGACCGTGTTGAACGCGGTGTTCAACGTCGCGCAGTTCTGGGACGGCCGCGCCGAGGATCTCAAGGCGCAGGCCAAGGGACCGGTGCAGGCGAGCGTCGAGATGAACAACACGCCAGCCGCCGTCGAGGCGACGCTGCGCAGCATTCCCGCCTATGTCGCCGAATTCCAAAAGGCTTTCCCGAACGACCCGGCGCCGGTGTCCTTCGACAACATGGCGAAGTCGATCGAGGCCTTTGAGACGACACTGATTACGCCGAACGCGCGCTTCGACCATTTTCTCAAGGGCGACGCCAGCGCGCTCAGCGACCTGGAGAAGACGGGCCTGCGGCTCTTTATCGATAAGGGCTGCGCCGGCTGTCACGGCGGCGTGAATCTCGGCGGCGCGGCTTATTTCCCGTTCGGCGTCGCGCAAAACCCCAGCGAGTTGATCCGACCCGCCGCCGACAAGGGGCGTAGCGTGGTCACCAAAAGCAGCGCTGATGACTTCGTGTTTCGCGCCGCTCCGCTCCGCAATGTCGCGTTGCGGGCGCCGTACTTCCACACCGGACAGGTCTGGACTCTGGAGGAGGCCGTCAATCTGATGGCGGCGGATCAGCTCAACGAGACGCTGACGCCCGATCAAACGGGCGCGATCGTCGCCTTCCTCGGCGCGCTTACCGGAGATCAGCCGAGGATCGAATATCCGATCCTGCCGCCGCGCGGCAAGGACACGCCGCATCCTCAATATTGAGGCCTTGAATAGTTCGCGCGTTCGACTCGCCTTGCGCGTCGAACGCGCGCCCCCCGCGAAAATGGGCTTCGTCGCAGAAAATTCGAGCCGAAAGCTTAGAGTGCTTTCGGCAAAAGTGGACGCCGGTTTTGCCCCGGAAAGCACGACAAAATAAAGGAATCTAGAGTCTTTCCGGTTCAATCTAAACCGGAAAGACTCTAGTCCTGCATCTTCCCGGCGTGGTGCTCGGCGCGAATGCGGCGCACCGTTCCGGTGAACGAGTGATAGACGACCGTCTCTGTCGTGATCGTGTTTCTACCGAAGTCGACGCCGGCGACGAGCGGGCCATCGGTTACGCCGGTCGCGCAGACGATCACATCGCCGCTGACGAGATCGCGCATATCGTGTTTTTTTTTGCGCGGGTCCGAAATCCCCATCGCGGCCGCTCGCGCGATTTTGGCGTGCGTGTCGAGCACCAGGCGCCCCTGCATTTGTCCGCCAACGCAGCGCAGCGCCCCCGCCGCCAACACGCCTTCCGGCGCGCCGCCCCGGCCAAGATACATGTCGACGCCCGTTTGCGCCGGCTGCGCGGTGAAGATGACGCCGGCCACGTCGCCGTCGGAAATCAGCCGCACGCTGGCGCCAGCCCGGCGGCATTTGGCGATCAGTTCGGCATGACGCGGGCGTTCGAGTATGCAGACGACGATGTCGCTGTCGTCGACGTTCTTGGCGCGCGCCAGCGCCGCGATGTTTTCGCCGGGCTCCCAGTCGAGGTCGACGAGGCCGGGCGGATAGCCGGGACCAATGGCGATTTTGTCCATGTAGACGTCGGGCGCGTGGAGCAGGGAACCGGCGTTTGCTATCGCGACGACGGAGATGGCGCCGGGCATGTCCTTCGCGCAGAGCGTCGCGCCCTCCAGCGGCGCCACGGCCAGGTCGAGCAGCGGACCATCGCCTTCGCCGATTTCCTCGCCGACGAACATCGCGGCGGCGTGCTCGTCCTCGCCGATGACGACGCGTCCGCGAAAAGGCAGCCGCCCCATTTCCGCGCGCATCGTTCGCGCGGCGGCTTCGTCGGCGGCCATTTCGTCGCCGCGGCCGCGCAGGCGCGCCGCCGCGACGGCCGCGCGTTCGGTGACGCGCGCCAGGGCCAACGCGAGGAAGCGTTCGATGGATTGTTCGTCGACGATGGGCGTTAGCGGCAAGGGCTTTCCTTCCGGCGCGGCGCTATTCGCGCTCGATGCGGATGACCTGCGCTGGCGCGTCGATGACGCCGTCGGCGTAGATCGCGTCGAGAGCCTCGCGCACCAGATATTCGCTTGTCGCGTGGGTGATCAGGATCACGCTGCGCAACGCCTCGCCGGCGGCTTGCCTTTGGGCCGCGCGGTCGGCGCCTCGGCGCGCGCCGCCGTGTTGCATGATGCTTTCGAGCGAGATGCCGCGCTCCGCCATGCGCGTCGCTATGCCCGCGAAGGCGCCGGGAACGTCGGGCACGGAAAGGCGGATGTAGTAGCCGCCCTCATGGTGGCGCGTCGGCGCGCGGCGCAGTTCGCCCAGCGCGGCGGTGGGCACGCCGAACGGCGCGGAGCGCACGCCCTTGGCGATGTCGGCGATGTCGGCGACGACGGCGGAAGCGGTCGCCTCGCCGCCGGCGCCGGGGCCGACCAGGGTGAGTTCGTGCACGGCGTCCGCGTCGATGGTGACGGCGTTGAGCACGCCCATGACCTCGGCGATGGGGGTGGTCTTGCGCACCATGGTCGGATGCACGCGCTGTTCGACGCCCTCGGCGGTGCGCTGCGCGACGCCCAGCAGCTTGATGCGAAAGCCGAGTTCGCCCGCCGCCGCTATGTCGGCGAGCGACACCCGCTCTATGCCTTCGATCTCGATCGCCTCGGGCGCGATGCGCACGCCGAAAGCTAGCGAGGTGAGAATGGAGAGCTTATGCGCGGTGTCGAAGCCGCCGATGTCGAAGGTCGGATCGGCTTCGGCGTAGCCGAGCTTCTGCGCCTCGGCGAGACATTGCTCGAACGACAATTGCTCGCGCTCCATCCGCGAGAGGATGTAATTGCAGGTGCCGTTCAGGATGCCGTAAACGCGCTCGATCGAATTGCCGGCGAGGCCCTCGCGCAGCGTCTTGACGATGGGAATGCCGCCGGCGACCGACGCCTCGAAGGCGAGCGCGACATGTTTTTCCTCGGCCAGCGCGGCGAGTTCCAGGCCATGCGCGGCGAGCAGCGCCTTATTGGCGGTGACGACGGATTTGCCATGCGCCAGCGCCGTCTCGACGCTGGTCCGCGCCGGCCCTTCGGCGCCGCCGATCAACTCCACGAACAGGTCGATCTTCGGCGAGGCGGCGAGCGCAACCGGATCGGCGAAAAATTCGCAGCCTTTCAGATCGGCGTCGCGCTCCTTGCCGGGGTCGCGCGCCGAGACCGCCGTGACGACGATTTTCCGCCCCGTGCGCGAGGCGAGCGCGTCCGCCTGGCGGGCGAGCAATCGCGTGACCGCCGCGCCAACCGTTCCAACCCCGGCGACGCCGACGCGCAAACTATCGGACATGGCGACCTTTCGTGAAGAA
>PLZT01000211.1 GCA_003152255.1 Methylocystaceae bacterium
TTCGACGCCGCGCGGCGGTGACGAAACTCTAAAAAGACGTTCCTCGCCCCGACGCCGCCAGCGTCATCGACGCGCGCAAAGCGAGTCACGCGCAGCGCCGCAACAAGGTGAAGGACCGCGCGCGGCGCGGTTGACTGGCTGAGCACGTCGATACGATTGGGGGGCAAAGGACGATCATGTTGCGCGCCGTCGGCGCGCGCCTTTGTGAAATAGCGTCGCTTTTTACGCGACTACTAAAGAACTCGAATGCCGCGCCGCGCGCGAGTCCAGGAAAAGGTAAAAGGGATCGAGAACTGAATGGGGGATGGCGATAGACCGCGAAGCGGTTTGCGTGACCTGGCGTCACCCGAATGGGCGAAGACGCGGCACGCGGCTGCGTCGCCATTGGCGACAGCACGGGGCGTCCGCTACACGGGCGCGCGCCCGTGCCCTATCCTGCCTGTTGAGTTATTGGTCAAGGATCGAGCCGCGCTTTGGTATGTCGTCAATGCGAGGTTGCCGATCACCTCGGCGGGCCGGTGCAGGCCTTAGGGCCGTGGATATTATTCTTTCAGCTCTTTATTTAATTCGGCATTTAGTTCGGCATTAACTTCCGGCGACGCGTCATAGTCTGCGCTGGCAGCTTTCGCCGCCCTTTCATGTTTTTCTAGGACTTGTAAAAACGATTCATACTCCGCGACGTATTCGTCCGCAGGTCGTTCGCCCATCGCGGACACTTTCGCCGCTGCGAAAATCGCAGCGACTATCTTATCAGTATCGCTCATCAGTCGTCCCTTCCCTATGCATTGCGCCGAGCACAACAGGGACATTGGCCCCGGGCGAGCACCCGTCAAGGTGGCAACTTTCAAACCGAGACGCCACCGCTATTCGTCATTTTCCGGGTTCAAGTCCTCAATCGGGATTGACCCCGGCTTGGCGCTGGCCGGTTCAAGAGGCTGCGGATCATGGCGCATCCGGTAAGCCGTTCAAAGGCCTCCATGCGGCAACAAAGCAATCGAGTTTGTGGCCTGTGCGCGCGTTCCACCATTCGTCGTCACGGAACATGACCGGAAACGGAACGATATAGAAGCCGTAATGATTCTTTGCGCGCACCTGGACTATTTGCCCTTCGGCAGGCGCACGCACATCCGTGTCGATCCAACCGGAATCGCTCGATGGCTGAGCGTCTGTCATTTCCCGAGACTTTCCGATCACTGTGGCGCCTTGCGCAGCCTCACACCTGCCGGGTCGACGATCTACGCGAGGTTGCCAGAAGCCTACTTGCCCGTCACCAGCAGGGGCGGCACCAGCAACGCCGCCAGCTGCACCGATGAACGTATCCTGGCGGACAAAACGGCCCCCAGCCGTGACATGCGACCTCATGCCTTGGAGTGTAACTGGTGCGGGGAAGGCTCTTTGATGGCCCCGGACCGCTCATGGCGTTAGCGTTCCAGCCGACAGAAAGCAGGAAGAGAATGGCGGCAGATGCGGCGGTCGTGATCGCGAGGCCAGACATGACGTTTCCCCATCATCGCCAAGAAGGAGCACAGCTTTCAACGAAAAGACGGTCAAAAGGGTTCCTCGACGACGACATCGACAAAGTGGCAGGAACTTCGCTCGACAAGGCGTTGAACCAAGGAAGCCAATTTATTCGGGCGAATGACGCTGCTTTCGCCCTTTCAAGGCGCGCCCAACGGCAAGGAGGGCAAAAGCCAAAATTGCGGCGAACACAAACGGCAGGGCAGCATTCACGGCCGGTAGGGCGACAATTTCAAGGAGCAGGTTCCACCAGGGGGCATTCTCCGCCGGATTGGTCATGGTCAGTCTCCTCCGTTTAGGTGCTCCCTGTTAGAGCTCAGGTAGCACAAAACGGCGCAGAGTCGATCGATTGGTGCGAGGAAACCGTCAAGACGACGGGGCTTGCCTGGAGATCGCCGGTTTCACTCGCCGTTAATGCAATAGGCATATCGTCTATGCTCGCTCTGGTTTCGCTACAGGAGGACAGGGCATGGCCGCACGAATGCTTGAGGTTTGGGCAGTTCTAGTCATCGTCGGCATGAGCGCCGCGTCGGTGTGGTGCGTGGCGCTGATACTGCGGGTTGCTTAAAACGTCGCGCCACCGCGACGGCCCCCAAAAACCCAAAAACGGCCCGCCCACAATCGCGGCCCTGCAATCCCGAGGCGCGCTGACGCGTGGGTGACGCGCAGCAATCCCTTTGAGCATGATGCAGCGGATCGTATTATTGTTCCTTGTTCGGGACGTTTCGAACTGGCGTGGGGACAAAGGGAGCGCACATGACGCGGATCGTCGAGCATCGCAGCGCTCTGCCGTTCGGGCCCGCGGTGGAGGTGCATGTGCGCCATGACGCGGACGCCGAAACGTCGGTCTTTGCCACTGTCAGGGTCAGCGTATTTGGCGCGAGCCTCGATCCCGAGGCTTTCCCGCAACCATTGCCGGCCGCCGACGCCTTCTTTCAGGCCCTCGCCTATGCAGAGCGTGTTGGGATTGCCTGCGTGTGGATCGACGACCCCGGCGGCCACTTCCCGCCAGAGAAGCGCCCCGTGCGCGACGTGAACGCACCCTAATCGCACTCGCGTCAGAGCCGTCGCTTTTGCTATCGCCAATGCGCGCCGATCTATTTGCTCGGCGTGTGTTTCGACGTGCAGCCGGACTGGCGCGGGCATAGAGCGGCGGAATTGGGGTTCGGTGATCGCGCCGACGCCGAGGGCGGGCCTGTTGGCTAGAGTCACCGCGGGGTCGGCGTGACGCGCGAGCGGGCGAATATTTTCTGACGGGCTTCCCTGCGCGAGGAAGCAGGATCAAAAAGCCATCTTCATGGGTCCGCTCAGCCGCGCGCGCCCTACATNNGAAGCGGTCCGGCGCTTTGGGGCAAATCAAGTTTGGCTTGGCCGAAGAACCCGCGCCAGAAAGACGTTCTTGCTCCATCAGGCTGCTTCACAGGAGGAGCTCATGAAACGCACATTATTTGCCCTCATTGCCGGTGTCGCTATCGCTTTTGGCTCGGCGGCTGTGGCCGAAATGATAGACACGCACAAGGTTTTCCTGCCGCAGGACATCAAATGGGGGTCGACGCCCCCCTCCTTGCCCGCAGGAGCAGAGGCGGCGGTGCTGTATGGCGACCCGACCAAGGAAGGCATGTTCGCGCTCCGCGTCAAGATGCCGAAAGGTTATCGCATCGCTCCGCATACGCATCCTAAACCCGAGATAATAACGGTCATCTTGGGCAAGCTGAGCTTAGGGATGGGGCCGGCGGCGGATCGCACCAGCGTCGAATCCCTGCCGGCGGGCGCTTTCTCATCTATGCCGCCGGGCGTTGTTCACTATGCCTTCGTCGACGAAGACACGGTTATTCAGATCAACGCGATCGGGCCATGGGGCATCGATTACTTCAATCCGAAAGATGATCCTCGTCTAAACGTGGCACCGGCAAAATAGTAACGAGGCCGCAGCGACGCCACGCGCCAAAGAGGAGTCCGAACGCAAACCGACCGCCTGTCCATCCGAGGCGTGGCAGAGCACAGGGGAGTCAAATGAGCGAAATAACGAAATTGCTTCGAGATATCCATACGCTCAGGGAGTCGATCCAAATCGACTGGGAGGAATTATATTCCAATCCTCTCAGGGAGGACGAGAGGAGAGAGATACGTAAGCACTTAGGACTATGCCAAGNNTACTTTCCGAGTCTATTTTTGCAGGTAACTCCTGGTATTGTCGCTTTAGCACCGACAACGCCCGTCAAGTATTTTAGGCGTTATTAGGACATCTAAAATGAAGCAAGAACACAAGCGACAGACGTCGATCTCAGGGACGGCGACCAGCGAACCACGCCGATCAGATCGGCATGTGTCAGGCGTGCTAACGAATCAGATTGGGGCAGTGTCATTCAAAGCTTGAATCACACTTTCCAGACTTTGACTCCCCCTCTGCCCGGAAATTTGCCCCGGTAACCGATCGGCGCACTAACCCGCTGATGTTATTTGTAAGGTGGGGGTCATTCTGGTGCGTCGATTTACAGGTTATTTTACCACTCGCCAACTCAACAGGACTACGGCCGCGCCCAAAGCGGCGCTAATGAAAAGCGCCATCGGTGAGTTCGAGCGGGCGATGATCGTCGTGAGGTGATAGCCAAGGAAGGAGCCAGCGATGCCAACAAGCGCGCTGGTTACGATACTGCGAGTAGAGCCGCTGACTTGGCGTGAGAGCCATCCGGGGCCGGCAAACTTATCAAACAAGAAACCAGCGACGATCCCGATCAAAAGCACGATCACAAAACTCGCTACCGGGTCCGTGAAGTCGATGGCGCCGCTCATGCTGTTCTCCTGGAAATGATTTTCGACACACCGGGCCTGCGTCTCAACAGCCTCGCGTCCGAATGACGCCACCATCAATATTTAAACCGATATCCACCGGATGACGAGACTGTTGAGACCGCAATTGCCGGTTTTTGCAAATTTTGGTCAAAGAAAAAAAGAGGCGTGAAGTTCAAGCGGTTGCACCTTCGCTCGTAAGCATCGCATCGCACGTCCCTACCTTAAATGGTTCCGTGATTTTTGCCCTCGATATTTTTCCAGAAGCTCCGCTGCAAAATCTCGGCGGGTTTTCAGAGTGTTATGGGTGCGTTCGGGTCGCGGCCACCACACAAAGTGAGGAAGACCCCATTTGATGGCTCTTTTGGCGCGACGTTCGATATTCTCAAGCCAAGATGGCTCCCGACAAACATGTTGGGCACGGTATTGAGTCGGATTTGGTGAGACTCAGTCTCACGAAACCAACTCTTTGCCTGCGCCTAACTCCTTGAGTTTCAATAATTCTGTTCAGCTGACAGCGAAGCCGGTCCACCGATGAAGCGCAAAAAACCGATACCTGGAAAGGCATTTTGGGTTCTGTCCGCCCATCATGCGCAAATGACATCCTTGATCGCGTAGGGTCTCCCCTCCGCGTCCGGTAACCCGAGTTATCCGACATTCTTTCGCCCGACGCCCACGGCGGTTTCATGGTTAACAAACCGTTAAACCGCCGTCACGGCGACGCCGGCCCGGCGCAATTCGCCGCGTCGTCCCGCGTCTCGCCGGCCTGGGCAAACGGCGGCAAGCGCCCGTAAGTCGCGGCGACCGCCAGCGCTTCGGCGGCGATGTCCCCTGCCCTCGCGAGGACTTGCGTCGACGGCGCCACGGTCTTGGGGTCAGCCGTCGCCAAATCGACGATCTCGGTCAGCGCATTCGCCAAAATGGCCAGCTCAGCAGCGGTGTCTGTCGTCATGGGCGCCCCCTCCGAAGGCTCGCGACAATCGCGACAAATGGCCGGCCAGCTCATTTGGCGCCGCCATGTCCTTTTGGGTCGCTGAAGTCCTATCGCTCGCCAATGATGTTAGACTTGGCCAACGGCCGGCGCATCGCCAAACACCCGCCGCTGTCGACCGTCGAAAAACATCGCCGCTGAAGTTGAAATCAGGCGTGGACATGACGCTCGGGCTCCACCGACAGGCGCATGCCGACGGTCTTCAGCACAGCCAGCAAGGTCTTGAGCGTCGGGTTGCCTTTTGGCGACAGCGCGCGATACAGCGACTCGCGGCTGATCCCGGCCTCGGCCGCCACGGCCCCAAGGCCGCCATAGGCTTCCGCCACGGTGCGCAGCGCCAGCAAGCCGCCCGCCCGATCATCGGGATTGTCGAGCGCTTCCATCGCGGCCTTCAGATATTGGATGGCCAGCTCCCGGTCGGCGCACAGTTCGGCGACTTCTCGCTCGTGGTGCGAGACGACCCCTTTCAGTTTGCTCATGCTTGCCTCCCCTTCCATTCCGACCACAATTCGATCGCCCGCTTGATGTCGGTCGCTTGGCTGCCCTTGTCGCCGTCACAAAGAAGGATGACGACCGCCCTCCCGCGCCGGCCACAATACACCCGGTAGCCAGCGCCGATATGAACGCGCAGCTCGATGACGCCGCCGCGTCCTCGCCGCCGACTTGATCGGCCTCTCTGCACGCGTCGGAAAGGGCATGCGCGTGGATGTCTATTTGAAATGGAGCCTGAATCATTGAAAAAGGGCCGCCACGGAAGGCGGCCCTACGTTCATAAACTGGTCGCGATGAAACACCGCCGTGACCACGTCGCGTCAGATCTCTTTGAGCTGATCGGCAGAGGACTTGCCGGTGCGGCGGTCCTGCTCGATCTCGTAGCTCACCTTCTGGCCTTCTTGCAGATCGCGCAAGCCGGCGCGCTCGACGGCGCTGATATGAACGAAAACGTCCGCTCCGCCATTATCGGGCTGAATGAAGCCAAAGCCCTTTTAACCGTTGAACCATTTCACAGTTCCGTTAGCCATGTCACTCTCCAAGCAAAGTTAGAAGAAGGCCCCACTCGTGGGGCCGGATCGATCGATGTTTGGAAGAGGTCGTCAGCGGCTTCGTTTCCAAAGCAAGTCCACGTCGTCAGGCCGAAAATCGATGCGCGAGGTATAGTGACCTAGGGAACTGATTGCAACGCAAGTCTGTCCGTTCCCCCTCGCACAGCGTTGGACGCATAGCGGGCGCATACAACAGCTATTGCCCGAGCGAGACGACGGTGGTCGCGACGGCGACAGAGGTCTCGCCGACAGAACGGGTGACAATCGGACGTCAGCTGATGAACCGGCGATACCCGCGCCTCACCATGCAAGGACGGCCGAGGTCGCTAGTACAGGCAGACGTATCGATGAACGCGCCGCGCCTCACCGCGAACATTTACCAACTGCCGCTATTCGAAACTCTCGTCCGACGCGCTATCTTCAAGGGCGCAGCCCGCCAATGAGTCGCGAGCGAATGTCAATTGGGCTCATAAGCAAAGGAGTGACGATGTTGACGCGACGCAAAGCCAGTGCAGGAATTCTGGCCAGCGCGGCGATTGCTGCGGCTCCAACTGTCACGGTTGCGCAGGGACTTACACCACGCGACTTGCCACCTGCGCGAAGCGAGGGCGGCCAACCATTAATGACAACGCTCAAACTAAGGCGTTCAACGCGCGAATATTCAGATCGGCTGCTTCCGCCGCAGATTCTGTCCGATCTATTGTGGGCGGCGTTCGGTGTCAATCGTCCGACAAGCGGTGACAGAACCGCGCCCTATTGGCGCCATATCATGGTGATCGATATCTATGTCGCGATGGCTGACGGCGTGTGGATTTACGAACCGAAGGCCCATAGATTGCTGCCTTACTCGAAGGACGATATCCGTGCGCAGACCGGGCTACAGGACTTTGTCGCAACTGCGCCGCTCAACCTCGTCTATGTCGCGCATGGCGAGCGCATGACAGAACTATCTAGCGAAGAGCGTCGACTCTATGCCTCTGTCGATAGCGCCTTCATCGGTCAGAATGTCTATCTTTTCTGCGCCTCGGAGGGGCTCGCCACGGTCTTTCGCGGAGCAGTCGACTATCCGAAGCTCACTCAAAACTTGCGACTCCCGGACCAGCAGTTTGTGACTTTCGCGCAGACAGTCGGATATCCCCGCGCATAGGCGCCGTCCAAGCAGTGTTCGTTCAATCGGGACGCGAGGATTTATCACTCTCAAAGTTACCTTCGCGAAGGCCGCACTAAAACGCCGATCCACTTTTTGAGGAAAAGCCACATGACCGCATCGAAGGTCTTGGTCGTCTATTATTCTCGCACAGGCACCACACGCCGGTTGGCCGAGGCGCTCGCCAAGGCCCTTCGGGCTGATATTGAGTCCATAGTCGACAGCACGAATCGTTCAGGGATTTTGGGGTACCTACGCTCGCTCGCGGAGTCGCTGCAAAAGCGTGGCGCACCCATCGAGCCCATGAATACCAATCCGGCATCCTATGACTTGGTTGTCATCGGGACACCGGTCTGGGCGTGGTCGGTTTCGTCGCCCGTCAGATCATACTTGGCGGCCAATAAAGAGCGCCTGCCCGACGTCGCTTTTTTTTGCACAATGGGCGGCCGAGGTAGCGTGCGTGCGTTCGAGGAAATGCAGGCGGTCGCTGGCAAAGCTCCCCGAGCCGGTTGTGTTGCCACCGCGCGTGAGATGGCGTCAGAAGCCTATCGGACCCACATCGCCCAATTCCTGGGGCAACTCGAGATACTGCGACGATAGTAATTCATCCTTTGCTGTTAGAGCAGCCTCTTGTGGTGTTCGACATGGAAGCCGAAACCATAAGTGTCGAGACCAAGCACAGTGGCTGGGCTCGTTTCTCTGTCGTTTCCGTTCGCTTGCCCAACGGGCAAGTCGTTCAGCGAGAAAGGCTTATCCCTCAGCTTC
>PLZT01000658.1 GCA_003152255.1 Methylocystaceae bacterium
TTATTCAGCGCGCCGTGGACTCATTCACCGGCTCCGTCAACAATTCGGGACGAATTGATACTGATTCTCGTCCTTGATCATGAGTGCCGGCTTGGACAAAGCCGCCTGGCCGGCGCGGCGGGTATTTGCAACAGAGCCCAGCTCTCACTTCGGCGTGACATATATCGAAATGCGTCGATTTCGCATCCGGCCTTCTACCGAATTGTTGGAGGCTACAGGATGGTCGTCGCCGAAGCCTTTCGCGGTCATCCGCGATTTGTCGACCCCAATCCGCGCCAATTCCTGCAACACATAGCTCGCACGCTCCCGCGACAATCTCAAATTATGCGCCTTTACCCCGAGGTTGTCCGTATAGCCGTTTATTACAATTTCCGTGTTCGGATACGCCTTCAATATTTTAGCGATATTTTTCAATTGTTCCTGTGATGAGGATTTTAGGGTCTTGTTGCCGGCGGCAAACGAGATTTCGTCCAAAACGAACTCGCCTGACACTTGCGATCCATGTCCCAAGAACCCGAGCAATTCGCCTTCGACTCCGGACTTTGACGTATTCAGTTCGACGCCGTTCGGCAGCTTCGCGCGGACGATGTCACCGCGTATGTCGCCTGTGTTGTTTGCTGGTTTCATGATGCTTTCAGCCTCTTTCAACCCGGGCGATTCTGGTTGTTTGGCTGGCGCCGAAGGTGATTCCGGCGTTGGCGTAAGAGGAACAACCTCATGCGCCCTTTTTGCCATGCCTTCGCTCAACCCCATCGCGGCGACCTCCTCTTTTGGCGCCGGTGGCGCTTCTCGAGCTTGCGTTGGAGTCGTGTCCGGCACGGGCTTGGCTCCCGCGTCGCTCTCTGTCGATAAGGACGGCTCCTTGAGTGACGCGGAAGGGGTCTCGTGGCTCGGATGCGTGTCGCGACCAAAGCGCCACGTCAGGCCTACGATCGAGATAGTCGCTGCCGCGAGCAAGAACCAGGAGAGCTTCGCATTTCGTATTTTGTTTCTGTCCGGCGCCTCGTCGTTCGTTGACTTGGCCACAATGAATTCTTGCTCTCCAGAGGGCCGCGGAGGCGAGTGACGCGAAACATCCTCGGGAAGCTCGGACCCAGACGATGTCTCTCTGAGCCTTTCCTGGGACACGTCTGGCTCGAGCGACTTCAGCAACAAGACGGCCGCCACGTTCAACACGCAAACCGCGGCATGGGGTTGCAACCTCGCGGCACGCGAAATCTCTTCCGCGAGATTCGTGCGATTTGCTCCAAAAACACCCTCGACAAGGCTACTGCCGGCCGCGATCGAGGCGGGAGAAAAATATGCCTCCGCGGTGGCGTCATCGTTCGTTCGACGATAGTGGTCGACCAGCTCGATGACCAGGTCGAAAAACTGAGAATCAGCAGATTGTCTCTGGAGCATTTCGACCAACTCGATGACGCCTGTTCGCAGACCCCGCTCGGTTGCTTGCACTGTCTCTCCCAAGGTTCCCGCGAGGGGGCTCGCGACATCGCGGATGAGCGCGTCCAGAGCATCGTCAAGGGGTTCGATCAATTTCCTGCCTCCATCATCGGTTCGGAGCCGACAGGAACAAGGCGGGGACCCTCCGTTCGCAAATGCAATTCAAGCATTTTGCAGGTCGGTTTCTATGTTTGACAGGATCTGGGTGTGTGGCCAATCGCTTATTTCGGCAACAGGGGGCGCTCGCGCATCTCGTTGGTGAGTGCGTCATGTCGCAAGCCTCAAATTGGCGCAAGACGGCATGCCTTCCTGGGAACAAGAACGGCGTTGACACAGGCGCAGGCCAGCCCTTCGTCCAGGCTGCTCGCTTCAAGCAGCGAGATCTTCGTTTTGCAAAATCGCGGGGATCGGGATGCGCCGCTCGTCTCTCGATGCGTCATTCTTTGGCGCAACGGGCTTGGATATGACGTGGAGGGCGGCCACCACCGCTGAGATGCCGATCTCCTTATACAGGTGGACCTGGAGATCCGGCGCGTTATCGGAGGATTGCGGCTCGGCGGTGGTGGCAATGGTCTCTGACATGGCGGAACACTCTTACTGCAAGGAGGAGATGGGTTCGGGGGCGGAATAGGCCGGCGGCGGAGCTCTACGGGACGAAAGATTGGTGGCCAAACCCAGGCCACCAACGAATGCAGCACATAGAGCCCGCGCCGACACAGCATTTTTTCATTGTGATATTCCTTTGTTCCGCATCTAGGCAGCTTTCGCTAAGCTAGAATCTCACGTTTTCATTTCCATAGGTTGTCTCAAGTTTGTCCTGCGCAGGTTAAATTTGCTCGGCGGCGTATTCGCGCCATATTTCAGCCTAATTTTCGAAAACTACACTGCAGACACGTTCGGAAAACTTCTCGGAGCAAGGCTGAGTAGAGCGCGACACGGTTCACCTCCCGCCAATTGTCCAATGTTTCGTCGGGAAAGGGGTTCCGTCGGTTACACAGTTGCAAGCTAATGATTTCAGTCATTTAGGTGTAACCGGTGGGAATTTCGTCGGTTACAAGTTGCATCCGTAACCAGAATCGATGTGTAACCGGACCTGTTTTCGTCGGTTACGCCTTCGGTTACATATAAATCATTGATTTTACAGGTCTGTAACCGAGTAACCGACGGAGAGAGGGTGTCTGGCGAACGGGCATCTGAACCACTCGCCTCAGGCGGCGCGATCATCGCTTCGCAAAATCGCCGGGCTTGGGTGCGGCGCTCGTCCAGGGGCATGTGGCCACTGGAGTTGCTCCGTCACTCGTGCGCGCCACGCGACATGAATCGCCAAATTATGTAGGCTGGATCGGCGTCTGGAAACTTCCGAGCGGCGAAATCGGAATTTGCGCCGCCGGCTATGGTGCATTTGAAATCCACCGCGAAGTGGACAATTGAGCTTTGACCACCGCTTATATCGGAGAAGCTTGCGCCGCGACCTGTCCGTACGCGGGATCAAAAAGCAGTGGCGCGAACGTTGTCGCCGTTGAAAGTTTCATTGATTCTCCGCAATGCATTTGAGTTTACGTTTTGCTTCATCTCGATGCCGTTTCAGGCGCGCGTGTTGAGGACAGCAGAATGGTCCACGCGTTCCACGCTTCTTGTATGCGAGCGTCGAGCCGCACCACGTGCATGTATTCTCTTTCATCGCGCTCGCCTCTCTTCAATCCTTTTAAAGATAAGCCAAACTCCAACGATTAAATGAACCCAGAATATTACCCAGAAGCCGAACCATGCTGTTAAGTAGCGCATGACACCAATCCTATGGTTGGCGGTTTGGGCGACCGGCATTGGGGACTTCGCACCCGCTTGTCGTTGGTCGCCTCCTTGGGGCGTCGGCAACAACTCAATCCGTGCGCAACGCCTGCCTTACGCTAAAAATTCTCTTCGTCGGCCGCGAAGACCCGGATCGAGGGAGGAAGTCGACCCGGGCCGAATCTAGAGCCCGCGGCGAAGGGACGGAATTGGGCCCGTGAACCAGTCAAAGCTCGAGTCGTTAACGAAGGCTTAAACCGGGCTCGCGGTTGATTTGCGTCAGGCAGGACGTAATTTCGTCACTGCCCCGTTCCCGCTCTTCTATGCTCGCGCTAGTCCGGCAATTGGTCAACGCGCCTGAAGTCGCACGCCGAACAAACGAAGCGGCGCGACCGGACGACTGTAGGGAGTGTGCGGCGGTGGCGACTATATATTGGATGAATTGGTCAATTTCGGAGGCATTCGCATGGGCGAGCACTGGCTCATATCCGGCGCCAATCGCGGCATTGGACTGGAGCTTTCACGGCGGCTCTTGGCGCGTGGCGATCACGTGACTTCGAGCGTGCGCAGCGAGGAGGCGCGCGCGGGGCTTTTGGCGAAGCTCGCGCCCCAGAACGCGCTGGCCGACACGCTTGTCTTCGACGCCCGCGACGAGGAGGCGATCCGGGCGGCCGCGAGAACGGTGAGCAAGCCGATTGACGTGCTCGTCGCCAACGCAGGCGCCTATGGGCCGGAAAGGCAATCGACGCTCGACATGGATTTTGATGGCGCGCTCGATCTCTTCTCTGTGAATGCGCTCGGCCCGTTGCGGGTCGCGCAAGCATTTCTGCCATTGCTCCGACGCGCGACAAATCCGCGTATTGTTTTCGTGTCCAGCGTGCTCGGCTCAATGGCGCTGGAGGGCTCCTTCAACATCGCCTACCGCGCGGCGAAGGCGGCGTTGAACAAAATTGTACAGGGATTGGCCGAGGATTTGAAGGCTGACGGGGTCACGGTGATTGCACTGCATCCGGGCTGGGTGCGCACCGATATGGGCGGCCCCGACGCGCCATTGTCGGTGGAAGAGAGCGCCGCCGGAATCATCGAGACCATCGACGCGCTGACGATCGCGGCGACGGGAAACTTTCTGGATTATCTCGGCGAGACGGTCGCGTGGTGAGGCTCCGCCATCTCACCGAGCGTCGCCAATTGGCCTGACGGAGGTCCACGACCTGCTCGACAAGATCGTCGGCCGCGGCGCGCCGACTGTCGCGAATCGGTCGCTCGCTTTCATTTGGGCGCTAGCGACGCCTTGGACTTCAAGGCGGGCGATTGAGAGCGGGAATGAGGTTAACGTGTTTTAATCGTGCGGGATGAAGACCGATTGCCGGCGTGGGCCGGAGGAACGACACAATCGTCGCTTCGCTTGAGTCGCCATTGCGTCGGCTCGTGCGGCGCGACATAAGATGTCATCTCGGCGGGTCCGCTGGGGGTCCGCTAAGCAACACTGGACTTTTCGTTTCCAAGCTAAGTTATTGTTTTATTTGGTGAGCGCGCCGGGGCTCGAA
>PLZT01000452.1 GCA_003152255.1 Methylocystaceae bacterium
ACCCACAAAAAACGCAGAAGAGCCACAAATCATTAACCTTAACCTCGCATTAATACGGTGCGGCTCACCCCCAACGGTGATTTGAGAGGGAGGCAAGGATGGCCGATCTACTTGAATTTCGTCTCAGCAAGCTGGCGCGGATGTCGTGTCATTTTCGACAACTGGCTGATGGCTTTTTGGCCCCTGCGGTCAGCGCCGAAATCGCGGAAGTCGCCGACGAATACGGGAAAGAGGTGGTGCGCATCGAACGAGAATGCTGCGGAAAAAGAAGTTGTCCCTGCGAATTTAGCGGTGGTTGCATAGGCTGTAGCTTACCCAGCTTCCACTGACAGGTCCGTTTGGAACTGACGCGGAGGGCGGCCTCAACGCAAGTGTAAAGCGGCGCGAAGGCATCGGCGTTTCCGCGACGCCGCACGGATTTTAGTCGGGCCCGCCTCACCGGGCGCGCCTTCTCGCGGTTTGCCCAAGCATTCCGTCGCCCAGCCGACGCAACTGTTCGAGCCGGCGGCCCTCAAAACGAACGAAAGATTCGTTCACGATGGCGTGCTCTTCGAAACCCGCGAACCTCACGACGCCGTTCGGCTCGTCGATTGGACGCGCGGTGAAACAATCTCCAATCCGATCGTCGGGCGCGAACAGCTCGGCGCGCCGCAAAACGCCGGCGGCGTCACGGACCAGCGCGCCGCGACACAGCGACGTGGATTTCCATGCCGGCCAACCCAGCACCCAATGTCGCGCGCCTTCGTGGTCGAGGCAGACCAGGCGAACGCGTTCTCGCGGCAGGGACAATGCGAGACCTTCGATAACGACGCTCTCATTGGAGACGACGCGGGGCAAGGCGCATTCGACGCGCGGCCATTCGGCGGGGAAAATCCCCGAGAACACGTCCGCCGGGTTGCCGCCGCGCATCGTGATCATCTCGGCGGTTCGGGAACGAAGGCTTCGAGATCGATCACATCAAGGATCGTAACGAGCCGATCATCTCCGGCCGCCACCGTCATCGCGATCATCATGGATGGAGGGGAATTGCGCCGGGCTAGCTCAGGGGCTAATGATCACGCCGTGTCGCACGGATTTGGTCTCGGCGCCGTGTTGTCGGGGAGGCAACTCGATCCGCTTATTGGTTCGGAGGAAAACTAATGGCTGGGGACTCCATTCTCGCCCACATGAAATCGAAGTTGGACCTCGCCCGCCGCGAAATGCGAGGGGCCGTCATCAATTTAGACGTTCCTGATGATAAGCTGTTGGAGTTGAGGGCGGACACGCGACGCCTTTTTGAGGAAGTGAAGGAGCTTGAGCGCAAGGCGGCAAAAAAAGGCCTCTTTGCGTTTCTCGGATTCTAACCAGCGGCACCCCGCCCGTCTCGCCCGAAACATTTCAAGTTGCGAAGGACGCCATGGGTGGAAATGAGAGCGAACGCGAACTAGCGCTGTCCCATGACAAGGTCGGAGACGGGCAGGTGGCGCAGGGTGACCTCTCCGGCGCGTTGAAATCATACAGCGACAGCCTCGCCATCATCGACCGCTTATCGGTATCCGATCCCGGCAACACCGAATGGCAGCGCGATCTGTTCGTGTCCTATGACAAAATCGGCGATGTGCTGGTTGCGCAGGGCGATCTCGCCGCCGCGTTGACGCGCTTTAAAGAAGGGTTCGCTATCATTGATCGATTGACTAGAGCCGATCCTGTCAACATGGAATGGCAACGCTACCTGTTGCTTTCTTACGTCAAGATCGGCGACACACAGGCCGCGCTGGGCGATCTCCCGGAGGCGTTGGCGGACTATGGGGATGGCCTCACGCTCTCCACCCGGCTGGCAACCTGCGACACGGGCAACGCAGAGTGGCACCCCGCGATCTGTCGATAAATTTTGCAAAGCTGGGGGATGCCTACGCCAAGTCAAACCAGGCAACGAAGGCGCGCGAGGCGTTTATCACGGCACGCGCCATCATGGCGAAGCTCATAGAGCGACACCCAGATTGGCCGCAGTTGAGACAAGAACTGGCGAGTTTCGACATGCAGCTTGCGGCGCTGGTTGTCCCTGACAATGCCTGAATGTCTCGGCGGCTAGGGGAGCTGAGTGGCGATCTTCGCGGGCGTATTCACAAAGCCGCAGTCAATCGAGCGAATGCAGGCGCCTCATGATCCAGCATCAGGACACCTTCGACAGCGGACCTGCGCTCGCTTGAGGGAGGGCACAGGCAGCGGCCTGCCCTTTCACGGCGGTAAAAGCAGATGGGATGCTCGTCCAATGATGTCCGAGAACAGCCGGGGCCATCCAAAAATAAATGTGGGATAAATTGGCGCTAAATTCAACCGAATCGCCTAAAACGACCAGACATTTCAATTACTTACGAGCTACATCTGGCGGAGGAGGCGGGATTCGAACCCGCGATACGGTTTCCCGTATACACACTTTCCAGGCGTGCGCCTTCAACCACTCGGCCACCCCTCCGCGCGGGCTTTCGCCCGAGGCGTTCGTTGCGAACGCGAGCGCACTATATTCAGACGCCCGCCAGTTGCAAATGTTTCCGCGCGGCGGACCGATCAAACTCGCCAAAACCCGCTTGCCGGCCGCCGTGGACAGGCACGTCTCCCACGCGTATAGTCCAGACTTCGCCGCTCGCGCTCGCCGTGGTCATGCTTCGATTGTTGATTCGTTTCATGGGCCTCGCGCTACTGGCGGGGGGCTTCGTCGCTCTCGTCGTCGACGGCACGCGCTCTCTCGCGGGCGGCAGCCTTTATGTGACGACGCTGGGATCGGTCCTGCAGGCGCTATGGCCAGTGGCTTTTCAGGCGCTGCGCTCGGCGGTCCTCTCGCGCTTGCCTACTTTCGTTTGGGATCCCCTGCTGGTCGTTCTGCTGATGACGCCGGTCGGCGTCGCCTTGTGCGTTCTCGGCGCGGCATTCATCGTGCTTAGCCACAAACATCACGCTCTCGTGGGTTATCCGCCGGAATAAGTCGGCGCGCCCTCGACGCGGCCGCGTTCGCGAAAAACCGGGCGCTTGGCGATCTCGGGGAAGCCCATATCTATCCCACCTGAGCATTCGACCAGCCCTGGGAGGCGAACCATGTCCACATTCGATTGGCTTTTTAAACCGGAGGCGCCGCCGCCGGATCGACCGGCGCCGGTCTTCCATGGCGCGCGTCACTTTGTCACGGGCAGGCCGCTGGCCCCGCCCTTTCCCGCGACGACGGAACGCGTGCTGTTCGGAATGGGCTGTTTTTGGGGCGCGGAACGAAAATTTTGGATGGCTGGCGAAGGGATTCACGTCACCGCGGTGGGCTATGCCGGCGGAAAAACGCAAAATCCGACCTATCGGAATGTTTGCACGGGACGAACTGGCCATGCCGAGGTCGTCCTGGTCGTTTACGATCCCGCCGTTTCGCCCTTCGCTCGGCTGTTGCGGCTATTTTGGGAAAGCCACGATCCCACCCAGGGGATGCGCCAGGGCAATGACGTCGGCGCGCAATATCGCTCGGCGATTTTCGCCTATTCCGCCGCCCAGTTGGACGAGGCGCGAGCTTCGCGCGCCGCCTATCAGGACGCCCTCGCCGGACGCGGTTTTGGCTCGATCACCACGGAAATCGCTCCCGCTCCGCCTTTCTATTACGCGGAGGAAGAGCATCAGCAATATCTCGCCAAAAATCCGGACGGCTATTGCGGACTCGGCGGCACCGGCGTCTCCTGCCCGATTGGGACAACGGCTAGAATCGACGGATGAACTATCGGGAAGAGAATTGGTTGGTCGGCGGATTCCCAGGGCGCTCGCGCGCGAGCGCCCTGGGGTTTCAGGCGTCAGTAGCAAACCCAGTTCCAGGTGCCGTAATTCCACCGCCAGCACGGGCCAACGCCGTACGCATACCAGCGACCGCCCCAGTATCGTCCGCCGCCGCCGTGCCCGCCACCGCCGTGCCAGCCGCCGCCCCAACCGCCGCCCCAGCCCCAGCCT
>PLZT01000389.1 GCA_003152255.1 Methylocystaceae bacterium
TCGGGTGAATAAGACGGGCTAGATGTCATCAGGCGCAAGTGGCGAGCTCAGACTTGCATTCTTGCGCGGGCGTTAGCGAAGCAAAGCGAACTGCCGTGGCTAATGCCGCGCATCCGTATTCGGACCGGCTTCCGCACAAACAAATTTTACATGACGGTCAACATCCCCGAAAGCCGTTACCGCCTTCTCTCCCGCGGTCTGGCATAGTGCGAGCGTGTCAAACCGTGCGCTGGTCAGGGCTCCGCTCCCTTGGCCAGTGACCGAGAATACATATAGCAGCAAGATGAATGCGCTCGTCATTGCAAGTCTTTCAAAACGTCCGCGTCAGCCTCGAATGAAGCATTGCAACCTCGGAGCGCGAGAGCCTCGTCGTCGTCGGCGCGCCTGAAGACGACGAGTTCACCAATGAGAATGAGCTTGCCGAGGCGTATGCGTATGCGCGCAAATTTGCAGAGGCTGGCAATCTACTCGCGGCCACTATGCTGGCGGTTGGGTTTGTCCTTGGGAACCCTTGGTCGAGCAATCTACTCGTCGCCCTTTCAGCATGGTTCGTAGGTCTATTCGGAATACCGCCGCTATGCGCCTCTCGAAATAATGGAGCGTGTGGCGCCGATAGAGGGGCGGCGGCGCTTCTATGGGAGGTGGCGGCGGCGGTCGAATGGGTGGCGGAGGCGGCCGTGGCGGCGGCGGTCGAAGATAATCGAAACCGCTCTTTCCACTTTGCAGGCGCCGCGAAGATTCATTTTGATAAGCGGAGCGAAAGCCTGCTTCACAGTGAAAATCGACCTGCTTCAAGCTCGGCTGCTCGGCGTCGCCTGAACCGGCCCAATCGCCTTCGAAACTGCGTCAGAGCCAATTCGCGATATGTCGCGTAAGACTTGTTGCGTGAGATGCTTATGCGTGACGCCCCACAGCCGCTCGGTCGGGTTCAAATGCGGGCAGTATGCGGGGGACGAAATGCAGCGTGACGCGAGCCCCGGCTGCGTGTCGCGTTTCCGACCGAAACCGTGAAACCTCGGGCTGCTCCGTTCCAGAGGCAAAACAAGATCGACATGGATAGGGGAAGGCGCGAAGCGAGGCGACGACAATGGCGGACCGCAAAACAATCCGGCGTTGCCGGGTAACGTCAGCCATAAAGACGATGGCGAAAACATGGAGGTCCATGTCCCCTGCCGAGCAGCGCCCAGATGCCGCCGTGATCGTTGCAGTCGACCAAGAAAGCGATCCGGGGACAGGGCGGCAAAAGAGCGCGACGATATCATGTGACCTGGGGAAACTGATTGCAACGCAAAGCGTCGCCCTGGCCCCCACGTCGCTTAATGCGCGTAACGCTTCGCCGCATCAACGCAGAAAAGCTAAGATCAAGTTGCAGCAAACATCAGCCACAATTGGGGTTTCTGGATAGAGCTAACTCCTGGGGCTGGCTTCATCCGTAGCGCGGGCTCCTGCCTTGGACTCGGCGCTAGAGCATGTTTTTCGGACGATAGATCGTCGCCAAATGTCCGCGGCGCGAAGTCCGCATCCTGTGTTGATTGGCCTGAGAGATCGCTCGGGCGAACACGACCAGAGGACACAAGCATGAATGCATTTCTCGATAAGCGAGACTTTATGGCCGAGCTGGAGGAGTTCGAAAAGCATTTGCTCCGTTCAGGCATCACGACGCAAAGCAAGGATGGTGCGCTCGCCGACTTTCCGCCTCTCGTCGCCCGGAGAGAGGATGCTTGCCAGTCAGTTGTCGAACCGCAAGGCCCGCGTCCGATGGAAGCACGGCAGAATGACGGAGATCCGGCGAAGAGTGAAACCCTTCAAGAGCTGGGGTCCGTTCAGCGGGCCGATTTTGCCGCGATCGAAGCCGAGTTGAAGCATGCGCGGCGAGACGCGGCGAGGGCGGAGCCATTGGTGACCGCGACTTCAAATGCTATTCCGAGCCTCGCTGACGAATTGAAGTCCCAGCGCCACGGAGCCGAAACCGTGGTTTCCGATCCTGTCGGCGTCGCCAATGAGCGCGCCACCTCGCGACGTTCGCTCTATGTCATGGCGGGGATCGTTATGGCCGGACTTGCCGGCCTCGGGCTAAGCAATGCTTCTTGGAACGACGCTTCCAATCCGCCCGACGCCTCGTCGATCAACACCGAGGCTGGATTGGCCAAACCGCCGTCACAGGTCGCGACCAGCGCCGACAACCCTGGCCAGCAGGCGTCCATGCCCGACTCGTCGGTCAGCCCGCCGCCAGCAACGTCCGGTGGCGATGCCGAGCAACTCGTCGACGCGTCGCGACAGCAGGCGGAAACGCTCCCGGCTGTTGCGCGGCACGGCGAAACTGGTTTTGAGAACCAGACGGTTGGCGCTCCAGCGTCTCCGATAGCAACCCAAATGCAGGCAGAGCCAGTCGGCAAAGCGACTTTGCCCGAGCCTCAGAAAGCGGAGACCGCCTCGGCGGCCTCGCCCGATGCCGCGCTTCGTCCCTCTGACGCGCCGGCGCAAGCCACGGCGGCGCCTCCCTTGCCGCCGCGGACTCCTGCCGCTGTGGCGCCGGCGTCGACTCCGAAAACAGCCCCACGAGCGCGGAAGGCGCCGAAACCCTCTGTCGCGGCCAAATTGAGCGATCCACGCCAGCCAGGGCGAATTGCGAAGCCAGCCAAGGCGATGGCCCAGGAGAAGGTCGCCCAGCCTGATTCAACGCAACCGCCCATTACCCAGCCTGAAGCTCTGGCGGCTAAGCCTGCCGCCACGCCGGAATCCAGCGGGGCGTTCGCATACGTGCAACGCGCCCAGCAGGCCGTGGGCTCACTCGCCGGCGTCGTGAAGAATTGGGTAGGAATGGATGCGGGGCCTCGGCCATGATGCTGATTGCGCTGTCGCCATTTTCGAAGGGAAAGGCGTGAGCGAGCGCGAGTCCCCCAGAAAAATCGGTTAACACATGGCCGATCGCCCCTCTTCCCGCTTGCGAGGAGAAGGGGAACGCGGCGCCGCCTTACCCCCGATGACGCTTGAAATATTGTATGTCGCGCTCGTGCTTTTCGGCTTGTTCGCGCGTTGCGAATGTGCCGAGATTGCGGCGTTTACCGGTCTTTTCGTCGATCTTGCGCGAATAGATCCGATATTGGCCATTTTTCAGCTTCCTGATCATTTTCCGGCCTCGGCTATAAGCGCTCGAACGCTCTGCGCAGTTCGTCCTTGGCGCGCTCCAATATGCGCCTCCGCTTCTCGGACAATCCCCTTCCCGCCCGGTTGATGTAAAACACGAGCATCGACATAGCCGATCGAAACGGCGGGGCCTTGCGACGCTCGCTCGCTTCGGCGGATCGTTTCAAGGAGCGAGCAATCGCCGCCGGATCGTCCAAGCTGAACACGTTGGCTTCAAGGTCGAGAGCGTCGCTGCGTTCCGTCACTCCCGCCGACCAATATTTCTTGGATCGACGGGCGCCCGACTTCATTGCGCTCGCATGCGCCGAGGCGGCGGCGCGACGTTTTACGTGGTGCGGCTTCTCTCTTTGCTCTGGCAATGCGCGCCTCCTGACTGAGATATGCCGCGCAAGGCGATCCCACTCCGCGGTTGGAGGATGCGGAAAGAGCCGACTCTCGAAGATATGCTCAGTTCGCTTCGAACCTACCGCTGATCGCAACCTCCCGAGAAAACGGGATTAGCCCGCATTGGTTCCGTAAGCTTTCGTTTGCTCACGGGAGGCAAAGGAATCAATGTTTTCGCGCCGCTTGTCCATTGGCCTCTATTTGGTAAGCTTCGCCGTGTATAATGATGGACGGAAAGGAAATTGTCGGCGGCGCCGCGCGGCCCCGGAGATGTGACCGCTGAATTTTAGCTGACGATCCACTCGCGCGGCCCCGGGTTGGCGCTCAAGACCGGCGACGCAGAAAACCGCAAGTTGAGCGGGGATTCGTCAAAACCCAGACGGTTCACCATTCCGCCAACACGCGGATCATGGGTTTCATCTTGGCGGAACAGCCACGCGAAAGGACATAAGGATGGCCACGCCCGACTACTCCGCTCTCATCGCCGGCCAGCGCGAATATTTCCTCTCCGGCGCCACGCGACCGGCTTCATGGCGCAAGGCCCAGTTGAAAGCGCTGAAGGCCATGTTCGCCGAAAATCACGATGAGTTGTGCGACGCGCTATGGAAGGACTTACGCCGCAACGTCGTCGACGCCGACACGATGGACGTCGAATACAACGTCAGGGAGGCCGACTACGCGCTCAAGCATCTCGACTCCTGGATAACGCCCGAACGCGTTCATGCGCCCCTTGTGCTCCAACCGGGCCATGTTCGCGTGCGACATGATCCGCACGGCGTGACCCTGATCATCGGGGCGTGGAATGAACCCTTCATGCTGCTTTTCGCGCCGCTCGTGGCGGCGCTGGCTGGCGGCAACACCGCGGTGCTCAAGCCCTCCGAACTTGCGCAGGCCTGTTCGGCGGCGGCGGCAAAACTGGCGCCGAATTACTTTGATTCGCACGCCGTGGCGGTCGTCGAAGGCGCCGTGCCCGAAACCAGCGCGCTGCTTGAGGAGAAATGGGACTTCATCTTCTTCACGGGCAGCCCCCAAATCGGCAAAATCGTCCATCAGGCCGCTGCCAAAAACCTGACGCCATGCGTCCTGGAGCTTGGCGGCAAGAATCCCACGATCGTGCATTCCTCGGCGAACCTGAAAACAGCGGCGAACCGAATCGCCTATGGGCGTTATCTGAACGCGGGACAAATCTGTACCGCCCCCGACCATGTGCTCGTCTGGCCCGAGGTGAAGGATGCGTTCCTGCGGCAGCTCGGCGACTCGATCCGCGACTTCTTCGGCGACGACCCGAAATCGAGTCCTGACTATGGGCGGGTGATCAACGCGAGGAACTTCGATCGCCTTGTTGGCCTGATGAAAAGCGGAAAAGTGGTCGTCGGCGGCCAGAGCGACGCCGCCGAGCGTTATATCGCGCCTACCGTGCTCGTGGACGTCTCCGAGGATTCGCCGATCATGAAGGAGGAAGTGTTCGGCCCGATCTTGCCGGTGCTCGAGATTCCGTCCGTCGACGCGGTCATCCAGTGGATCAACAGCCGGCCCACGCCTCTTGGACTCTATGTGTTCGCCGAAGACGCCAGCATTGCCGAACGCATTCTGGACGCCACTCGGTCGGGCGACGCGGCCGTCAACGATTGCACGATCCATCCCATGGTGCCGGAACTTCCGTTCGGCGGAGCCGGGAATTCGGGCATGGGCAAGTATCACGGCAGGTGGGGCTTCGAGGCGTTCACCAACGCGCGCGGCGTCCTCTATCACAGCGCCAGCATCGACCCGGGCGTGCGCTACCCTCCCTACTCGAAGCATGTTTTCGAGAGAAAAATTCAAAACAAATTGCTGCCATAGAGCGCCCTTTTTCGCTCCCGAGCGATGGCCCGTATTCCCCCGTGACAGCCATCCGTCGCGCGTGTTGGTGGTCGTCGACGCCACGGGTGCGCGGGAGTGGCGCGCGCGAGATAATTGGCTAATAATGCCGTCCAGGGCCGTCCGCTGGCCTCCGGCGAAAATGCCGGTGTATCCCCGAGTTTGAGAACGATCCTCGATTACCTCGGCGTGGTTAACAGGGCGCTCAGTTTTTCCGGGTCGACCGGTTTGACCAAATAGCGATCGAACCCCGCTTCTCGACCGCGCGCCACGGCCGCTTCATGGCCATAGCCGCTCACCGCGATCAGCTTCAGCTCCGCTCCGCCTGGCAGACTCCGGATTTTGCGCGCGATCTCATAGCCGTCTTGTCCGGGCAGTCCGATGTCGAGCAGCACCGCCTCGGGCTGAAACTCCCGACACAAACGCAACGCGGCCTCGCCCGAATTCGCGCAGCGTATTTCGTGGCCTTCCAGTCGCAGCAACATCGCCGTGCTTTCCGCCACAGCCACGTCGTCGTCCACCACCAGCACGCGCAACCCCACGGGGTCGGCGAGCGGGCCATCTTCCGTCGGCGATGGGTCTTCCGCCGCATCGATGGCCGCGGGCAGCCGGACGGTGAAGCTGGCGCCTTGACCGAGCCCGGCGCTATGCGCCTCCACGCGCCCGCCATGCAGCTCCACCAATTGGCGCACCAGGGTGAGACCGATGCCGAGCCCGCCCCGCGAACGGTCTGGACCATGCTCGCCTTGCCGGAAGAGTTCGAACACCTCGGGCAAAAGGCTCGCCGGGATTCCCGCGCCGTTGTCGCGCACCTCGATCTCGACCTCCCGTCCCATGAGACCGGCGACCAGTTCGACGCGTCCGCGTTCCGGCGTGTATTTGGCCGCGTTGTCGAGGAGATTTTGCAGCACTTGGACCAGACGCACGAGGTCGCCATCGATCGTCACCCGCTTCTCGGGGATCATGACTTCGAAGCAATGGCCTTTGGCCGACATCAGCGGTTGCGCCGCCTCGCAGGCCTGGCGCACCAACTCGGAGAGTTCGACGGGCGCCTTCTTCAGGTTGATCTTGCCGCGCGCGATGCGAGAGATGTCCAGCAGTTCGTCCACCAGGCGGGCGAGATGGGCGACCTGGCGCTCGATGACGTCCTGCGCCCATTGCACGCGCGGCTCCTCCAGATCTAATTTGCCGAGCACGCGCGCGGCATAGCGGATGGGCGCCAGAGGATTGCGCAACTCATGGGCGAGCATGGCCAGAAACTCATCCTTGCGCTGGTCGGCCTCGCGCAAGTCCTGCTCCCTGGCCTTGCGCTCGGTAATGTCGATCACGATGGCCTGCAGCCGACCGTCCGCGAATTGTCTGCCCCTGACCTCGCCAGTGAAGTTGGAGCCATCCTTGCGGCGGAAAAGCCATTCGCTGACGACCATTTCCCCGCCCTCGAAGCGCGCGACCTCCCGACCGATGCGCTCCACTTCCCGCGGATCGACGACGTCGGCGGTGGTCAAGCGCAGCAGTTCCTCGCGGGTGTAGCCCAGCATCGCGCAGCCGGCGGAATTCACGTCGATAAAGGCGCCACGCGCGTCGGCGACGAAGATGCCGTCCGTCGCCTGCTCGACAAGCGCGCGGAATCGCGCTTCGCTGGATCGCAGCGCGGCCTCCCGGCTGGCGCGTTCGGCGCGCAAGCGCAAAACGCCAATGCCGTGGCTCAAGTCCTCGGCCAGCATCTGAAGCAGCGACACATCCGCGTCGTTAAAGGCGTGCGATCGCCCGGAATAAATAGTTAGGGCGCCGAAATTCTCGTCGTTGACCGTGAGCGGCAGCGAGATGCAGGCGGCGTAGCCGCGCCGTAGCGCCGCTTCCCGCCACGGTTCGAAGTCCGGGTTGTTCCGCAGGTCATCGAAAATCACGTAATGGCCGGCGCGGATAGCCCTGCCGGCGGGGCCGCGGCCGTGTGCGCGGTCCGCCCAGGTGAGACGAATTTCGTTTAGATAACCATCCCCGAAACCCGCGTGAGCGACCGGACGAAGGCTTTGCTCCGCATCCTTTTCGGCGTAGCCGACCCAAACCATGGCGTGGCCGCAATCCTCGACGACGATCCGGCAGATCTCGCGCAGAAAGCTTGTCTCGTCCGTGGCGCGCACGAGGGCCCAGCCGCTCGCGCTATAGGCCCGCAAAGTTTGGTTGAGCCGTTGAAGCTCTTGCTCCGCGCGTTTTCGTTCGGTGACGTCCAGATTGATGCCGGTCATGCGGACGGGGGAGCGGTCGGGAGCATAGTCGACCTTGGCCAAGCTCGCGAGCCAGCGCTCCTCGCCGGTTGGGAACACAACGCGATATTCCGTCCGGTGTTCGAGCATGCGCCTCTCGAAACCTTCGCGCACCGCGCGCTCGATCGGCCCCCGATCGTCGGGGTGCAGGCAGGCAAGCCAATCCTGGTATGAGGGGGAGCCGAGCTTGGGATCGCGTCCGTGCAGCGAGTAACTATCCGACGACCAAATTTGTTCGTTCGTCAGGATGTTCCATTGCCAAGCCGCCGCGCGGGCGCCGCTCAGCGCGAAGCGCAGCCGCTCCTCGCTGTCGCGCAGCGCCTGTTCCGCGCGCTTGCGATCGGTCACGTCAAGATTTGTTCCAACGACCCATTCGGTCTGTCCCTGAGCGTTGGCGCGGAGCGTTTCCGCGGTTTGTATGTCGCGACATTCCCCATTGTCCTTGCGCCGGATGCGGAACTCGCGGTGGTTGACCCCACCTTCGCGAGCGTGCTTTCGCATCAACTCTTCTTGTCGAGCCAGTTCTTCCGGCAATACGGCCCCCGCCCAATTATCATAGTTCACCAACCCGTCTTCGGTCGGAGGAATCCCGTAAATGCGAAACATCTGCGCGTCCCACCGGACCATGTTGGTGATGGTGTTCCACTCCCAAATGCCAACCTCCGTGGCCTCGGTGGCCAGTTGCATTCGCAGCTGGCCTTCGCGCAACATGTCTTCCGTGAGCATGCGTTTGGTGGTGTCGGTGGATATCGCCGCATATTGGCGCGGCTTTCCCTTGTCGTCGAGAAAGGGCGCGATGGTCGTGTCCACCCAATATAAAGAGCCGTCCTTGGCGCGGTTCCTCAGCTCGCCGCGCCAGACCCGGCCGCTGGCGATCGTCGCCCACAGGTCGCGGAAGAATTCCGGCGGATGGAAACCTGAGTTGATGATGCGGTGATTTTGGCCCAGCAATTCCTCGCGCGAATATTTCGAGATCGCGCAGAACTTGCCGTTCGCGTAGGTTATCGCACCGCGCGGGTCGGTGATTGCGACGATAGCGTGCTCGTCAAGCGCCGCCCTCAGGTCCGTGACCTCCTTCAAGGAATCGCGCAGCGCTTGTTCGGCGCGTTTGCGATCTCCAATGTCGCGAAGGATCGTCGAGATTCCCGCGACATTGCCCTTGGCGTCCTTGACCGGTGAGATAGTTAGCGAGACATCGATTTCGCGGCCATCCTTGGCCACGCGCGCCGTTTCGTAATGATCGATGCGCTTGCCCGCCGTGATCCGCGCGATGATGACGGCCTCCTCGTCGATCCGACCGGGCGGAATCATGCGCGTGGACGACTGCCCGATCATCTCTTCGGCGCTAAAGCCGAACAGGCGCGTCGCCCCGGCGTTCCAACTGGTGATGATCCCGTCGAGACTCTTGCCGAGAATCGCGTCGGACGAAGATGCGACAATCGCCGAAAGCCGCTCATTGACGGCTCCCGCCGCCTCGACCTCGACGACGCGCGCCCAAGCGCGGCGGAGCATCTCGGTCACGCCGATAATGAGGGCGCAACTTAGCGAAAAACCCGCAAGCCCGAGCACATCGGTGGCGTCCACGAGCGGAACGAAGAAGTAATGGACAGTGAACGCGCAAAGGACGGCCCCGGAAATCCCCGCGGACAGGCCTCCAACAAGCGAGGCGACCACCACCACCGGATAAAACGTCACATAGGCGAGTCTTGTCGTCGATTCCCCCAGCAGCGCCAACCGGGCCAGAGCGCCCATGCCGGCGGCCAGCGCGCCGATCCCAATGCCCGACCACCAGGGGAGTCGATCGCGCCGTGAGGCGGCCTCGATCAAAACATCCAAAATACGGCGGGCCCGCGCCGGCTTAAACAGCGGGCTCCCGTTGAGCGTAGGGGGGTCCTGCTCGGATGATCCATCATAAGCCAATGACTTCCCTCGATCTTCCCTCGGCGGCGGTGTTTTTGACCGGCGTTCTCCGCCGACCGCCTCGTTCTCGATCAGTTTCGCCACTGTCTGGCGCCGGCGTCAATGGTCATCGATAAAACGGGTCGTCGAAGCCTTAGGTTCAACCGACCAAATCCAGATATAATCAACTGATTATATTTGAATCTGAAGCTGTTGAATCATCGCGCTGGACGGCCAACGCCATTTTGACGAGCTCGGACAAGCTGCCCGCGCGCATTTTTGCCATCACATTGGCGCGGTGGACTTCGACGGTTCTCGCGCTAATGCCGAGTTCATGCGCGATGAGCTTATTCGGTTGCCCCTTGAGCAATCCCGCCAGCACCTCCCGTTCCCTTTTGCTCAAGGTCGCGAGCCGCTCTTGGATCACGCCCGTCGCCGCGTCGGGCGGATCCTCACGCCTCAGCGCCGAGCGAATGGCGGCGAGAAGACGCTCGCCGTCGAACGGCTTCTCGAAAAAATCCACCGCTCCCTGTCGCATGGCCGCGACCGCGAGCGGAATATCGCCATGCGCGGTCATGACGATCACCGGCATGGAAACCCGCTGCTTTTTCAGCGCCGCCAGGAGATCGAGTCCGCTGATTTCCGGCATGCGCACATCCGTGACCACGCAGCCCGAATCGCTTTGTCGGACCGTTTCCAGGAATGTTTGGGCCGATTCATACGTGCGGACCCTGTGGCCCTCCGCCGTCAACAGCAGGGTCACCGAATCGAGAATCGCCCGGTCGTCGTCGACGATATGAATAGTTGGATCATAAACCATTTCTGCGCTGCGGATGCTCGCGAACAATGTCTATGATATATGGTATTTTTCCCTGCGCAGGTAAAGGGAGACTGCCTGATTGTCGCGTTTTTTGTTATCGAATTTTTTAACGCGGCGCCGACGAGCGTCAGCGTTGCTTATGGATCGGCGTCCGCGGCCGCCAACGGCAAGGTGAAGCTGAAAACGGCGCCGCCTGCGGAATTGGGCCGGGCCCATATTTTTCCGTAGTGAGCCTCGACGATCAAGCGTGAGATCGACAGGCCGACGCCCAGGCCGCGTTCCTTCGTCGTGAGAAAAGGTTCGAACGGATCTCGCTGGTCCAGGCCGGACAGGCCTCGTCCGGTGTCCGAAACGTCGATCTGGATCATTTCGTTTTCGACAAGCGAGGTCGCGATCGTTATCTCGCGGCTCTGGCAGGCCGCCATGGCCTCGGAGGCGTTGAGTATGAGATTAACCAATACTTGCTTGATCTGGACCTTGTCCACCAGCACGCCGTCCTTGTTGGCGTTCAGTGCGAGAACCATCTGAATCTTGGCGTCTTTCACTCCGCCAATGGTAAGTTCGAACACTTCCCTAATTAAATTGTGTAAACTCTCGTGCGTCATGTTGGGCTCGCCATCGGCGACGAATTCGCGCAAATGGCGGATGATCCTGCCAGCCCGCATGATCTGATCCGTGGCGCGATCCAAAGCCTCGTCGATGCTGGCGGGCCGCTCCTCGAGCGGCAGTTGCAACAGCCGCCGTATCGCTTTCAGATAAGTAGCGATCGCCGAGAGCGGTTGATTTAGCTCATGCGCCAATCCAGTGGCCATTTCCGCCATGGATCTCAAACGGTCGGCGTGCAGTTCGCGCACATATTCTTCCGATCTGGTCAGGCCGGAAATGTCGACGAAAGTGGCCACGACCCCGCTGATCTTTCCAGCCATATCGTAATACGGCGTGATACGCGCAATATAATAGAGCGGATCAACCCCGCTTGCGCACACGCGCCGTTCCATCAGCGTTCCCGTGTCCAAAACCTTGCGGATGTCCGTTTGGAGTTCCGGGTAATCCAGCTTCGTCGCGAGGTCGGTAAGCGGACGCCCCGCGTCGGTCGGGATAATGCTGAAAAGTTCGGAGGCCGATGGCGTGAAACTGCGGATGACGAGATTTTGATCCAAAAAAAATGTCGCGATCCGCGTGCTGACAAAAACATTGCGCAGGTCGCTATTGGCGCGGTCCAATTCCTCGACCTTATCGGAGAGTTCGTGGTTGACGGTTTGCAACTCCTCGTTCAACGACTGCAGCTCTTCCTTGGAGGACTCGAGCTCTTCGTTGCTCGACTGCATTTCCTCGTTCAAGGAAACAAGCTCTTCGTTGGCGGACTTCAATTCCTCAAGCGTCGTCTCGTACTCCTCGATCGTCGATTGCAAACGATCGCGGGTTTCGTGCAATTCGCCCTCGAACCCCGCCGCGCCATCCGCGGAATCGGCCGTCTTGGCCGCGACCTCCTCGGCGCTTGGCGCGCGCCCTTGTTCATCGAACAAGACCAGGAACAGCTTTCGGTTGCCGATCGAGTCCGACAACGGCTCCACGATCAGGGAGATCAGTTCGGCGCCGCCATCCTCGGATTCGACTTTGAGGTCCCGCCGCTTCACGGCGCGACGGTTTTCGATCGCCTCGCGCAGCGCGCAGCGCAATTCGAGACGCAGTCCCTTGCGCGCCATCGTCAAAAGCTGGCGGGTCGGCGCTCCCGGCGACGCTTCGAGCCATTTCCCGGTGCGCGACGAAAAATAGACAATATCGCCCTCATCGGTCACGACGACATGCGGCGGCGCGAATTGATCCAAAACGCGCGACTCGACGGACTGGCGCAGTTGAGAGCCGGATCGAGCGCTGTCCGCCCTAGGCAAATGAATTCCGAACGAGGCCGGGCGCCACTTATTGGCGACGAGCGGCATGCGCGTCGGCAGACCGGCGTCGCGGGCCTGGAACAGACAATGCTTCTTGACGAGCGGCGCGAATAGATCGGTGAAGCGGCCAATGGATTCGGACATGCCAAGGAACAGAAAACCATGTGGCCTTAGCGCATAATGGAAGACAGGAAACATTTGCCCCTGCGCTTGAGCCTTGAAATAGATCAGTAGATTTCGGCAAGAGATCAAATCCATGCGGGAAAAAGGGGGGTCGCGTAATATGTCGTGCGCCGAGAAAACGCAAAGATCGCGCACCTCCTTGGCGACGATATAGCCGCCTGGGTCGGTGGTGAAAAAGCGTTGCCGCCGCTCGCGCGAGACGCCCTCCATCAACGCCTCGGGATAGCGCCCCGCGCGCGCCGCGTTCAACGCGGCTTCATCGACCTCGGTGGCGAAGATCGTCACGCGTGGCGCGACGCCAAGCTTGGCCATGTGTTCGCGCAGCAGGATGGCGATGGAAACGACTTCCTCGCCCGTGGCGCAGCCCGGCGCCCACACCCGCACCCAATCGGACGTCCCTTTTTTCTCGAACAACCGCGGAATGACGGTTTGTTCCAGCGCGGCGAACGCATCCTTGTCGCGAAAGAAACTCGTGACATTGATCAGAAGGTCGCGAAACAGCAGCCCCGCTTCGTCAGGGTTTTCACGCAAATATGCGACATAATTCTCGACGGCTTCACATTGCCGCGCCTGCATGCGGCGTTGGACGCGGCGCATGAACGTCCGCGTCTTGTATCCGCTGAAATCATGCCCCGTCTGACTGAAAAGAATTGCGCAAATCGCCTCCCGCGCCTCGGCGACGGCGCGACCATCCTCATTTGCGCGCGGGCACCCCAGAAGCGCCTCGAACGCGTCGAAACTTCCCAGATTTTCAACGAGTTTCGACGCCATCGCGTCGACGGGGATCGCGAAATCGACTAGGCCGCTCGCGATGGCGCTGTCCGGCATTCCGGAGAAGCCAGGCCCAGAAGAATCGGTCGCCTGCGCCA
>PLZT01000059.1 GCA_003152255.1 Methylocystaceae bacterium
CCAATTTTAGGTCAGGCTCTAAGCTGCGTAAGATCAGTTCTGCTTTGCAGCGACGGGCGCCTTAAACGACTCAGCGACGACTGAGGGCTTCGCAGGCGTCGCGACCGTGATCGGCTTGAAAGCCTCCTTGGCGAGGCTCGAATACATCTCGCCAATCTTGGTGGCTTGGGCCATGAAATCCTCATAGGTGGATTTGGCGAAGTCCGACTGGAGCTGGATCGCCTCGTCGATCTTCTTCACGCCGGACAGCTTCTCGAAGAGCACGCGACTTTTCTCGAAGGACTTCTTTGAATAGTCCGTCGTTTCGGCTGCGATGGCTTGCAGACCCTTGGTCGACGAAGCTGTCGCCGCGGTAAACGCCTCGAACGGAGCCGTGCCGAACGCTTTGATATCTGGGAAGTTGACGGACATAGAATATCCCTTTTTGGTGAAGGCGTGCGGGTATTTCCCGGCACTTTACAAGCTTATTACTTATGTGCGGCGCACAAATAAGTCAAGAAAAATGTTGCGTTGCAGCATTGCCTAGACAATTCCCACCGTCTCATTACTGTGCCAAAAGCGTGTCTCGCTTTGATAACCGAGGGCGCATTGCGGCGACTTCGCCCTGAACCCATGCTCTGGCTGAAGAAAGGCTTCGGCTTTGCTGGAGAGTGGACCGTCCGCAGACAGAATGAACTGCTCGCTTGCTGCTTCGGACTTCAAATGGTTAATAAAGCCTGAAAATCAGCAGCCCTGAGGGCTTCCTGCAACCTTTGCCAAAGTTTGCGACAAGCCCTTCATGCGATCCCCAGAGAGCGCTGGCGTTATGAATGATGTCGGCGAGCGTTTGGATGAACGGCCGTAACGATGGCGCGTCCTGTTTCGCTTGTCTTCGCTGTTGGTTGCCGGCAAGCATTCCGCCGATGCGGCAGCAGGAACGAAACACCTGTCGAAAACTTTCCGCGAACCCTCTGCAACAGGACGCTCGAGAATTTAAGGGCTCAACATCCGCCTTGGTCAATTCCGCTATTTGTCGCGGTTTCTCAGGGTGGAATGGCGATGATCAAATACAGCGCGCCGCGACGAAGATGCACGGCGCTCACGGCTCAAGCCGCGCAATCGTCCAGCCGCTTACGTTTTATGATAATCTGGCGCTCATTAAATACCTGTTCCGCTTGCTGTTCAGACTTCCCGCCCCATGTTCCCCATACACCATGGGGGCAGCGGTCAGAGGGGAGACAATAATGAACAATGTAACTCTGCGTTGAATTGCGCCGCCGATTGAGTGGAGCGTGAATCAACAAATGCACCCTGCTGTCGTTCAGGCGTGCCTCACGACCTCCAGGGATGAGCGGATACCAGAAATCCCATGGGAGGAGCCGACGGCCGACGAGTGGCGGCGGGCGGCAGTGGCCATTGCTAAACAGGTTGCGCTACATATCGCTGGTTACCACGACCAAGACGAGTTCACGCGCGAAGGCTGCCTATTTGCGTGGAATGTTTTCGAGACGCCCCACCTAGCGACGCGTCGCGATCACTAGCGTCGCGCAGACCGGGGAAGTTACGCGCTGCCGCGCTTGAGTCTTACTATTGCGGCGGCAGTGCTTTTAAAGAGACACGTTCGAATCGAGGGCTTCCCGCGTAGTGTGTGATGGCGTGAGGACGGCAACTCAGACCGAATGGAGGCGTCCCGTGAGCTATGTCTTTCAATACATGTTGGTCGATACGATGCGGCAATACGCGATGATTGCCGCAGATGGCATGTTTCCTTTGTTCCGGTGCGTGCCGATGTTGATGGCTGGCGGGGCCGACACTCATTCAAGTTGGCGGTGATTTTCTCTGTTTGACAGGCGCTGGTCGTACATTGACGCGCAGGAGCGCCGTTTCTCGGGCGTCAGCGCGCAAGACGTTGATGAGAAGCTCTCTCGGTCGGAAAAGGAAGAACTCAGATCACGCTGGCGGCGCGATGGGTGACAGCTTGCCGATCAGCGTCCGGTAATTCATCGGCGCCGTGCGCAGGCCGATCCCGAGCAAGGTGTCGAAGGCCGAGCGGTAATGACGCCGCCGGTTGCGGCGGAACACGAATTCGTCGAGATAGGCTTGGATATGAGCCTTGCGAAACCCGTGATAGACGCCGAGGCCGAGGCGCTTCAGGTTCGAGAAGACGCGGTGAATCCACGGCAAGAGCACATGCGCCGCCATCGTCCCGACGACTTTGGGCATGTGATGGCGCTCGTTCATGCCAGGATAGGAGGAGAAACCATCGGTGAGGATTGTCGAGCCAAGGGCCGTATTGGCGGCGATGGAATCTTTCAAGGTCTTGCCGCAATAGTCGCCAATCAGCGACAGCCGGATGCGACCGCCCTTGCCGCCTTCGATGGTCTCGACCGCCCCGACAATGAGGATTTTCCCGTCGTGACCGCGGCCCTGGCCACCCGCGACCGGATCGTCTTTCGTCCTGAAGGCGATGCTGGTCTCGTCGACCTCGACCATCCCCGCCAGCGGGTCGCGGTCAGGATCGACCATGGATTTGCGCAATTTGTGCAAGAGCAGCCAGGCCGCCTTGTAGGAGCCGATCCCCAGCTTGCCCTGGAGTTGCAGGGCTGAAATACCGTTGGAATGCGTCGCGACCAGATGCGCGGCGATGAACCAAGTGCGCAGGGGCAGGTGTGTTCCGTGCATGATCGTGCCGGCGGTCACCGAGGTCTGCTTGCCGCACGCAGCGCACTCAAAGGTCCAGGGCTTCGTCTCCAGCTTCCAGTCCTTCCTCGCGTGGCAGCACGGACAGACGAAGCCATCGGGCCAGCGCCGCCGCTGGAGCCAGTCGGCGCAAACGTCGTCGTCGGGAAAGCTCGCCATGAATTGCTGGAGGGAGGGCGGCCGATCGTTTTGCCAGCGGCTGACCTGGGGATGCGTTGCCATTTTGTTCTTATAGACGAGAGCCGTCCGCGCGTCCAATCGCCGGAACAAAGGGGATAAGCCCTTGCCGCAGAAGAGTATTTAAGTAAGAGCGAGGTCAATGATGAGGAGACCCAGCGCGAGTGTCTGTTATACCAGTTCTCATTGATCAGAACC
>PLZT01000744.1 GCA_003152255.1 Methylocystaceae bacterium
CTGGCGCGTTATCTGGCCGAAATTCGCAAGTTCCCGATGTTGGAGCCGCAGGAGGAATATATGCTCGCCAAGCGTTGGCGCGAGCATGAAGACCCCTTGGCGGCCCAAAAGCTCGTCACGTCGCATCTGCGCCTCGTCGCCCGCGTCGCGATGGGTTACCGCGGCTACGGCCTTCCGATCGGAGAAATCGTCTCCGAGGGCAATGTCGGCCTCATGCAGGCTGTCAAACGCTTCGAGCCCGAGCGCGGCTTCCGCCTCGCCACATATGCAATGTGGTGGATCCGGGCGTCGATTCAAGAATATATCTTACGCTCCTGGTCGCTCGTGAAAATGGGCACCACCGCGAGTCAGAAGAAGCTGTTCTTCAACCTTCGCAAGGCGAAGAGCCGCATCTCCGCCTATGAGGAAGGCGATCTCAAGCCCGAAAACGTCGCCGCGATCGCGACGCGCCTCGGCGTCTCGCAGCGGGATGTGATCGACATGAACCGCCGCATGGGCGGCGACGCCTCGCTCAACGCGCCATTGCGCGAGGAGGGCGAGGGCGAATGGCAAGATTGGCTCGTTGACGACGCCGCCAGTCAGGAACTGATCCTCGCCGATCAGGAAGAGGCCAGTCATCGACATCTGGCGCTCGTTGGCGCGCTCGACGTGCTGAACCCGCGCGAGCGGCGTATTTTCGAGGCGCGGCGGCTCGCCGAGGACCCGATCACTCTGGAAGAGTTGTCGGAGGAATTCGGCGTCTCGCGCGAGCGCGTGCGGCAGATCGAGGTGCGCGCTTTTGAAAAGGTGCAGGCCGCCGTGCGCGCTGGCGTCGCCCGTATCGAGGCTCCGCGCGCCCTGCTCGCCGCGCATTGACGCGGGCGTAAATCATAAAGCCAAGGGCGGCCCGAATAGTCTCGGGCCGCCCTTTTTGTCGCCTCATCTAGGCGATGCGGCTCAGAACCATTTGGTGTCGACGGTCTGGAACCAGCTGGAGCGGGCCGGGAAAAGCTCCTCATTGCCAGTATAGAAAATGCCCGGCTGGTTCTTCGCGCCCGTCCCGAACTCGTATTTCCCGGAGAAGATGAAGGTCCGCTGCGGGAACGGGTGGAACAGGAAGTATTTGTAATTGCCGATATTGTCGATGCCGAAGTCGAACGAAACACGCTCGTTGACTTTGTAGCGGATTTTGGTGTCCACCACGAAGAACCGGTCGAACGAGCCGTAGACCCCGTGCGCGATGTCGTTATTGGACAGCGTCGACCACATACGGTCCTGCCAGCGCGCGTTCACGCTGAAGGACCAGTGGTCGTCCGGCTTATAGGTCGCGCCCGACATCCAACGCCATTTGGGAACATAGGGCACATTCTTGCCGGCGACGGAAAGCGCCCAATTGTCCAGATTGTTGCCGCCGGTCGGCGCCCAGTTGCTGTCCGAAATGATCCGGGAGTTCACGAAGGTCATGCTGCCGTCGAACTCCAGCCCTCTTATGAAGACATTGTCCTTTTTCCACGCGAATTCCGCCCCGCTGTTGCGGATGCGATTGACGTTGACGTTGCTGGAGGTGAAGACGGGGACGGTGGTGGTGGAGACGTAGAGATTTTGCGAAATGATCGCGTCGCGCGTTTCCTCGTCGAACAGCGAAAGGCGCACCGAGCTGTCGACTCCCAGCTTGCGTTCGAAGGCGAGTTCCTTGCTGAGCGCGACCTCGGGACGCAGATTTGGGTTGGGATTGGCCGCGACGTTGGAGCCGGTGAGGGTTGTCAGATTATAGAGCTCTTTCGCGGTCGGGAAGCGGTTGGCCAAACCGATGTTCGCGGTGACCGTCCAAACATTATCCGGCGTCCATTGCAGCGAGCCCTTGGGCGAGTAGCGCGTATGTTCGAGCGTCGGAGAAAAAATCGGCAATGTGGTAAGCCGATTGGCCGTTGAACTCAGACCCGTCGCGCTTAGACCGCCGAGCGACTGGTTGTAGCCCTGCGACGCTTGCCAATGCTCGCCGCGAATGCCGAGGGTGAGCTTATAGTTGGAGTTGATCTTCCACGCGTCCTGCAGCCAGAGGGCCTGAGTCTGCGTGGTGCCGTCGCCGATGGATGAAACGACGCCGGTCGAAGCCGATGTTCCCGCCGTCCAGTTGGTCGTAAGCCAGGTCGGGTTATTGAGATGAAACTGGTCGCCGCGCGCGCCGAAGCTGAAATCATGCCCCTGCAAATTGCCGTCCGGCCGCACGATGCCCTTGAGGTCGAGCAGGGTCCACCAGGTTCCGGTGTAAACGGCGTCCTTGCCATTCTGGGTATAGCCGCCATAGGGCCAGGCGCCGCTATAGGGCGAGACCTGATCCGATTGCAGATAGCTGAAATTCGACGCCGAGACTTCCCAGTCGAACACGCCCTTGGTGTTGGATTTCACCGAGGCCGCATTCGTCAGAATCTTCTCCTGCCAACGATAATAGGCGGCGCCGAAGCTCTGCATCGCGCTGTTTCCTAGCGCGCTGATGCCGGTATTGGATCCGAAATAGGGTCCGCCGCCCTCGACCAGATAATTGCCGGGCGTCGAATTGCTGTCGTTGGAGTAGAGGCCCACCATATAGGTGGCGCGGATCGTCGGCGTGAAGTCGTAAGCGAGTTTCATTTTGGCGTTGACATAGTCGCTCAGCAGATTGCCGGCCGAGCCGAGCACGGTCGCGGGCACGCCGAATTTCGTCGTGCCGAAATCTCCGCCCGGATATCCGTATAAGTTCGCGGGCGAACTTGGGACCGTGCCCGACGCCGCCTGAATGAATGTGAGCGGCTGGGTCGTCGTGTGGTTCCAGTTGAGCGCGACGAACCACGAAAGGTCGTTGATTTTGTCGCCAACCGTGAAGCTCTGGACATTGGTGTGGAACGTGTTCGCCGTGCCCCAAAGGGAGAAGTCCTGCAAGGCGACCGTTTCCTTGGCGGTGATCTCCAGCTTCTCGGGCATTCTCGTGGTGATCTGCACGACGCCGCCAAGCGCATTGCCCGGAAACTGCGCCGCGAAGGGGCCATAGAGCACGTCGATCCGGTCGATTTCCTCGGGCGAAACGAGACCCCAGCGCGGCGCGCCGATGCTGTTGTCGTTGCCAATGAGTGCCGTCAGCAGCAGATCGTCGGCGTAGACGAGGCTACGCGCCGAGGAATTGACGCCCCAGGTTCTGGTCGCCAACACCGCCTGGTTGTCGCCGTTGTTGCGCTTACGAAGAAACAGACTTGGCGTGTATCTAAGCGCGTCTTCCGTGTCGATGATGTTGACCTTTTCCTCGATGTCCTCGCGCGTGACGCTGGACACCGTGTTGGGCAATTGAAAGCGCTCGACGAAGGCCGGTTCGCCGTTGGCCAGCGTGGGCGACCAGGTTGAGGGCGCCGACGCGTTGACGGGCGCGGACGGCGGCGGGGGCGCGCGATTGCCGCCGTCGGCCGCCGCGGCGTCGATGTCGATGGCCGGCAGGGCCTCTTGGGCGAGCGCCGAGGCGCCCGGTCCGCAGGAGGCGCACAGCAAGGCGAGAGCGCCGGCGGAGACGCCGCGCAGGAGATGGTAGCGGAACATGGAAAAAATCCTTTCCTGGACGCCGGCGTTTCACGCGGCGCATGTCTGAGGGCGGCTTGGACGCCGCTTAACGCATCGAGGAGATTGAGCGTTCAGACCAGGGAAGGCGGCGCGCGCGGCGCGGCGCCATGCTTCAATATCTCGGAGACAAAATTTGGCGCCAAGCCGCGCGGCGCGACGCGGGACCACGCCGTGAGGCGCGGGTGGTCCTCCGTCCAGCCCGTCGCCCAGGCGAGCGGCGCGGCCCCGGCGAGGGGACAGAACGCGCACGCGACGTGATGAATATGCCTCCCGAGAGGGGATTTGTCGGAGTCCGCGGTCGACGCCGCCGTCCGCGCGTGCGCCACGAGCGACGGATCGCAAATTTCCGCGCTCCGACCGCCACGCTCGTCCGCCATCGCCCCCGCGCCCATGACGGGCGCGACGATCTGCATGAGCAGAGCGATGCAAAACAGCAGCTTGGCGAGACGGCGGCTTAGCATTGGAATTTGCGACTCGATCTGTCTATTTGTTAACCATTTCGGACGTCGAAGCTCAATCCTTACTGTTTCGCGCCACAATTCCAAGCCCCCGACGATTGTCAGGTGATAAAATTTCCGTTAAGAGACATTTATGTCACACTGGCGGACAATGCGTGTAACCATGCGTGCGATTTTCGCCGTAAGCCTTGCTTTTGCATTGATATCTGGCCTCTTTGTCTCATCCGTTCTTTATGGCGCGCGGGCTCCCGCTTTTGGCGGGACCGCGCAAGGATTATCTGTCTCGTGCCATAATTGGGCCGTTTCCACGACACAATCCGCCAACGGGGCTCCCGCCCGCCCAGACCGACATTCCGGCGCCATCGGCTGTCCGGATTGTTGTCTTGCCGCGCACGCCGGCGCCGCCGTCCTGCCAGAGCGTTTCGCGATAGTGACGCGGCCAATGCGCGTCGCCGCTTCGCGCGTGCGCTATTTCGCGTTGACCACCCATGAAATGGAGGCCTCGGTCTCCAATGCGGTCAATGGCGCCCGCGCGCCGCCCGCGCGGCTCTCCCTTTCCTAAGCCACCGCCCCTACTCCGCGATCACAATCGCAAGCAGTGAACAAGGCGCCCGCCGGAGCGAATGTCTCACGGGGGGGCATATGAAAAATAAAGAATAACGACGTATCGCCAGCCTCGCGTCGCGGCGGTCAAACTCCCAAGGAAGAGCTGATATCATGGAATACACCACACTTTCGCCGCTGGCGATGTTCGTGAACGCCGGCCCCATCGGCAAATTGGTCATGCTGACCCTCGTATTGGCTTCGGTCTATACTTGGGTGCTGATCGTCCTCGGCGTCTTTTCCGTGCTCAAGATTGGCAAGGCGACCCGCTCGGCGCGCGCCGGCGGAGATGTCGGCGTGTTGGCTCCGGTGGACGCCGCCGGTCGCGCGGCCGCTTCATGGGATCTTGCCGGCGAGTCGATTGGCGAGAAGCGCGAGCGCATCGCCGAGGTGATGAGCCGCACCGCCCGCGAGTTTATGGCCAAGGAAGAGGGCGGCCTGCCCAATCTCGCGGTTATTTCCTCGGTGGCCCCGTTTATCGGCCTGTTCGGCACGGTTTGGGGCATCATGAGCAGCTTCGCCGGCATCGCGCAATCGCAGGACACCAGCCTCGCGGTGGTGGCGCCGGGCATCGCGGAAGCCTTGGCGGCGACCGCCTACGGGCTCGCGGCCGCCATTCCCGCCTCGGTCGGCTATAACCGCATCGGCGCGGCCTTCTCGCGCGTCGGTCAGAATGTGTCGCACTATATCGAAGACGCGGCGCTCGCCCATGTCTCGGGCCGTCCGGTCCCGACGCACAAGAGGGAGGCTGCGTAATGGCGCTCCCCTCCCGCTTAAAAAACAACGACGATCTTTATCAGCCGCTCGCCGACATCAACGTGACGCCGCTCGTCGACGTCATGCTGGTGCTGCTGATCATCTTCATGATCACGGCGCCGTTGCTGGCCAAGGGCGTGAAGGTCAATCTGCCGCAAGCCAAGGCGGCGCAAGCGCTCAACCAGAAAGACCCGATCATCGTCACGATCGGCAAGGACGGAAAGATCTCGCTCGGCTCCGACGCCACGACGATCGAGGCGTTGGTCGACGGCGTCCGCACCCTGATGGGCGACGATCTCACCCGCGTTGTTCATGTGCGCGGCGACAATGACGCGGTCTACGGCGAAGTCGTGAAGGTAATGGACAGATTGGCGAGCAATGGGATCACCCATATCGCGATCATGACCAATTCCCGCAGGCAGGCCGACGCGGCGGGATCGGATCCGGCGCCGGCTTCCGCCGCGCCGGCCGCACCGGCCGCAGCCGCCGCTCCCGCGGCTGCTCCACCAGCGGGGGGGAAGGGGAAATGACAGAGGTCGCGTCTTTCTCGGAGCTCCCGGGCGGGGCCGCTGCTGGCGAGCCCAGCTTTCCGCCCGTCAAGCCGCGCTGGCTAGGCCCGGCCGCTACGGTGGCGGTGGCGCTCGCTCATGCCGGCGTCGCTTTTTTTCTGATGACGGTGGCGATAGAAAAAGTCACGCCGCTTGAATCGGTGACCATGGATCTGGTGCCGGAAGGCGATATGTTCGAGTCCGAACAGGTGGATGCGACGGACGAGGTCGTGCCGCCCGAGGAGATGGAGCAGCCCGATCTCGCCATTCCCTTGCCCGAGGTGATGACGCCGGATGCGACGCCGATTCCGCTCAAGAAAGAAGTCGAAAAGAAGCGAGTCGTCGTCGAGCACAAGCAGGTCGCCCCAGCCAAGGAGCATCGCGACGCGCAGGAGCGTCACCGCATCGGCATCGCCGGGGGACGCGGCGCCGGCAGCCTGTCGCAAGCCGGTTATAAGGCGCTGTTGGCCGCCGCGATCCATCGCCACGTGCCGAGCAGTTCGTCGCTCGGCGAAGGATCGGCGTCTTGCAGCTTCCATGTGTCGTCCGGCGGCGGCATGACGGGCATCAACTGCTCGGGTTCGTCCGGCGCGCACGCTTCGTTGCTACGTAGCGCCATCGCCGCGACTCACGCGCCGGCGCCGCCGGACGGGGGTTTCTTCGCGGCGCAAAGCGTCCACTTCCATTGAACGGTCCGCCGGACTGATGAGCAAAATCCCCTTCGCCTTCCACGCGGAGAGCGAAGGGGCGCTTTTAGCAAAGGACAGCCGCGGCCCAGCGGCCGTGATGCGCCATCGACAAGGAAACAACGTGAAACGCGGGACGATCTTGATTTTCGCCGCCTCCCTCGCGGCTTTTGCCGCGCGCGCCGAGGATGTTCAACAGCCTCCGGCGGCCGCGACTCCGGCCCCCGCCGCCGAAGCGCCGGCCGCGCTTTCGCAAAGCAAATTTCTCGGTCTGCTCTACTCGGAGATCGCGCGTCACACGCCGCCGGAAAACAAAGCCGGCGCCGGCGATGTGGCGGCGAGCTTTCATGTCAACGCCCAGGGCAAGATCGACAAGGTGGTCATTGAAAAGACCACGAGCGCCGCCCACGCTGAAATCGTGAAAAAAATACTGGCGAGCGTTCAGGCGCCGCCTCCGCCCGGCGGGAGCTTCGACGTTTCGCAAAGTTTCAAATTCCATTGAAGCGAGGCGGGCGGATAGGCTTTCCCGCCCGGGGTTGTTCGCCTCCGGCAAGGGGGCCTGGCAGGGAGACGCCAATGAAAGCGCTTGCGTTAGTGCTGCTCGCGGGACTCATGGCCGCGCCGGCGCGCGCCGAGGACCAACCCGCCGCCGGCAATCCTCGGGCCGGTCAGGACCATGGCGACCATATGGTCCACGCCGCCGCGCCGCCCGCCTGCGCGGAGGCGAAGCCGCGATGCGCGCAAACGGCGGAACCGACCTTCGCGAAGGACGGTCGTCTGTGGCTGGCTTTTTCGGTGGGCGACAAGGTTTACGTGGCGTCCTCGCGCGACGACGGCCAAAACTTCGATCCCGCCGTGGTCGCCGCGACCGCGACAGGCGGGGTGATCGACGCCAATGGCGAAGCGCGTCCCAAAATCGTCGCCTTGGCGGACGGGACGCTGCTTGTCAGCTACACCGCGAGGCCGGAGAAGAGTTACAACGGGACGATTTCGATCGCCCGGTCGACGGACGGCGGCAAGAGTTTTTCCGCCGCGCAACCACTGATCGACGGCGCGGGCCAGCGCTTCGATATTTTTCTCGCCTCGCCCAAGGGGCGTCTCTACGCGGCCTGGCTCGACAAACGCGACGCCGAGGAGGCCGGGAAAGCCGGGAAGGAGTTCGCGGGCAGCGGCGTCGCGGTCGGCTGGTCCGACGACGGCGGCAAAACTTTCGCGGGCAAGAAAATCCTGCTGGATCATTCCTGCGAATGCTGCCGCGTCTCCGCCGTCCTCGATCGCGACGGTCTGCCGGTGTTCGCCTGGCGCCATGTGTTCGGGACCAATTTGCGCGATCACTATGTCGCGAAGCTGTCGGCCGATGGCGCGGAACTTCTGGGCGGCAGGGTGAGCGAGGACGAGTGGGCGACTACCTGTCCGCATCATGGGCCGTCTCTCGCCATCGACTCCGCCGGAGCCTGGCACGTCGCGTGGTTCACCAATGGCAAGGCGCGGAAGGGTTTATTCTACGCCAGGAGCGTCGATGGCGGCAAAAGCTTCTCCGAACCGGCCAAGTTCGGGGACGACGAGCGCACGCCTTCCCACGCGGCCCTGCTTTTCGCGAAAGGCCATCTCTATCGCGTCTGGAAAGAATTCGACGGAACGACGACCAGCATCCTCGCGCAGATGTCGCGGGACGCCGGCAAGGCTTGGAGCGCTCCGCGCGTCATCGCGTCGACGACGGGCGCGTCGGACCATCCCATGCTTATCGAACACAAAGGCGCCGCTTATCTCTCGTGGTTGACCCACGAACAGGGCTATCGCCTATTGCCTTTGCCACGCGAACAGGCCGCGGCGACGACGCGGGCGCAAGCCGCCGTCGCTTTGACGGGGAAGTGATCGGCTAATGTTCGGAAAATATTTGCGTTTAGTCGCCGCCGCCGGCGCCCTTTTGGCGCTGGCGGGCGAGGCGGCTTCGGCGGTCGAGTTCAAACCTTACGGACGGGGCTCCTTCGCCGAACTGCGCAAGCAGCACGCCGGGCGTCTGCTCGTGGTGCATTTCTGGTCGGTGACTTGTCCGCCGTGTCTCGCGGAGTTGCCGGACTGGGCGAAAATCGCGAGCGAAAAAAAGTCTCTCGACATCGTTTTCGTGAACGCCGACCCCGACAATGACCGTCCGCGCGCGCAAAGCCGCATCGACAAGGCGGGGCTCTCCAACCTCGTTCAATACGGCTTCGCCGACGATTTCGTCGAAAGGCTCTATTTCGAGGCCGACAAGAGCTGGCGTGGCGAATTACCCTTTACCGCGCTGATCGGGGCCGATGGCTCTATCGTCACGGTGACCGGAGCGATCGACGATCCGCTGATCGCGGCTTGGCTGGCGCGGGCGGGGAAATGAGCGCGGCGCCTTAAAGACCGCTCGACAAGCCCGCTCGGGCGGTGTTGTTGAGGGGCGCCAGGCGCCTCTTCCGGACGCCTGTCCAACTGGACCGCCATGGCCAAATCCCGCTCGACTTTCGTGTGCCAGAATTGCGGCGCCATCACCAACCGATGGCAGGGGCGTTGCGACTCCTGCCACGAATGGAACAGCATCGTCGAGGAAGACGCCGGGCCGCCCACGGCGATCCGCGCCCATCGCGGCCGCGCCTTCGCGCTCGAAGGACTGTCCGGCGAGGGCCATGCGGCGCCGCGCATCGTCACGGGCATAGCGGAATTCGACCGCGTGACGGGCGGCGGCTTCGTCCATGGCTCGGTGACGCTGCTCGGCGGCGAGCCGGGCATCGGCAAATCGACGCTCTTGATACAGGCCTGCGCGGCCTTGGCGCGGCGCGGCGCGCGCGTGATTTACATTTCGGGCGAGGAGGCGGTGGCGCAGGTGCGGCTGCGCGCGGCGCGGCTCGACCTCGCGGACGCGTCCGTCGAACTCGCGAGCGCCACCCAGGTCGAGGATATTTTGGCCACCTGCTCGACGGGCAAGCGCGCGGCGCTGATCGTCATCGACTCGATCCAGACCATGCACACCGAAACCGTCGAGTCGTCTCCCGGCACGGTCACGCAAGTGCGGGCCAGCGCCCAGTCGCTATTGCGCCACGCCAAGCACAGCGGCTCCTCGATCATTCTGGTCGGGCATGTGACCAAGGACGGCCAGGTGGCCGGGCCGCGCGTCGTCGAGCACATGGTCGACGCGGTGCTGTCCTTCGAAGGGGACGGCGCGCACCATTTTCGGATGTTGCGCGCCTCGAAGAATCGTTTCGGCGCCACCGGAGAAATCGGCGTGTTCGAGATGACCGGGCTTGGCCTCGCCGAGGTCGCCAATCCATCTGCCTTGTTCCTGGCCGGGCGAGACGCCGCCGCTCCGGGCGCCGCCGTGCTCGCGGGGATGGAGGGGCAGCGTCCCATGCTGATCGAAATTCAGGCGCTGGTCGCGCCGAGTTCGCTGGGCACGCCGCGTCGCGCGGTGGTCGGCTTCGATCAAAACCGCCTGGCCATGATTCTCGCGGTGCTCGAGGCGCATGGCGGCTTGAAGCTGGGCGCGCATGATGTCTACCTCAATGTCGCCGGAGGGATGCGCGCCGACGAGCCGGCGGCCGATCTCGCGGCCGCCGCCGCGCTCGTTTCGTCCCTGACCGGCGCGCCATTGCCGCCGCGCCAAGTTTATTTCGGCGAGATCGGGCTCTCCGGCGCGGTGCGTCCGGTTATTCACGCCGGCCTACGGCTCAAGGAATCCGGCAAGCTGGGTTTTTCCTCGGCCGTGCTGTCGCAACTGCAGCAGCTCAACGACGAGGACAAGAGCGCCGGCGTGACGCCGCGCCCGTTGAGCGATGTCGGCGCGCTGGTCGCTGAAATCGCGCGTTCCGCGGCGCGGCGTCGCGAGGGCCAACATTAACACTTTGCGTAAAATAGTTAATTCGCGGTTAACCCCGGCGACTTCTTCGCATGAAAGTATTGGAGCCCGAAACAACACGCCATTGAAGAAAATATTTTGTCGAGGGGGCTTTTCGAGAACGCGAATCAGCTTATGAATAGGGCTCGAACGACGATCAACGTCGGATCGTCGCGCGGTGCGGATTTGATCGATGCCAGCCAGAACAATCGAATTTTCCACTTCCGAAATCGCGCGTTGGAGCGAGCCGCTAATCGCGGATTTCATCTACTCCGCCTACGAACACTGCCTTGGAGGTCGGACGCCGGCGTCGGAAGCGCTCGGAGGCCGCCACTGCCGTCTGTGGCGCAATCTGTTGAACGAGGAGCCGACCGTCGCCGTTTACCTGAGGCGGGAACTGCTCAAGGCCGCCGCCGTGGAAAGGCTCCCCATTTCGACGGTGGACGCCATCGACGCGGCCGTTCTCGACAGTCTGCTCGACGTGCTCATGCGCCCTGGACTGCGCTCGCGCGACTCGGCCCGCAACGACGGCTTGTCGCTCGTCCACGCCGCTTCGACGCTCGGAGAAATCCGCAAGGTCGCGTGACCGGCAGCTTACGCCCCGCAGGCCGACATCGCCGCGATCATATGCGGAGGCGCCGGCGCTTCCACCTCGACCGCCGGCTTTCCGTCCCGCATCGGAATGCACACGCCGCGCGCATGGAGATGCAGCGGCGGCGAGCCGGCCCTTAGGCCCGTCCCGTAGATCGGATCGCCCAATATAGGCCAGCCCATCGCCTGCATGTGCACGCGCAATTGATGCGTGCGGCCGGTGTGGGGCTTCAGCTCCAGCAGCGCTAATTCGCGGCGCTCGGCGTCGACGCCGCGCCCGAGGACGCGCCAGCTTGTTCGGGCGGGGAGCCCCAGCGGATCGACCCGCATCCACCAGCCCCGCGTCGCGTCGAGTCGGCCCAGCGCCAGGTCGATCTCGCCGCTCTCGTCCGCGGGCGCGCCCTCGACGACCGCCCAATAGGTCTTTTGAACCCGGCCGCCCTTGAACAGATTGCCGAGACGCTCCAGCGCCTTGCGATGCCGTCCGAGCACGAGACAGCCGGACGTGTCCTTGTCGAGCCGGTGGGCCAGCGCCGGCGCGCGGGGCAGCCCGAAGCGCAGTTGACCGAAACTATCCTCCAGATTGTCGCCGCCCTTCGGCCCGCGATGCACCGGCAGCCCGGCGGGCTTGTCGATGACGAGCATCAGCCCGTCGCGGTGAAGTAATCTGGAGAAAAGATCGAGTTCGGCCATCGTCGCCCGTTTCCGCCATCCGCCCGGCGGACGCCCGCGCCCAGAACTACGCGCCGCCGGGCGCTTGAGCAAGTTCCGCGAAAGTTGACGGATTTTCGCGGCTGGAACTTGCCCAAGCATTTTAACTTCGCGTTAAAGCTTGAAACATCAAATTTATTGACGATTTTTTAACCTAATCTGTTGGGGCGGCGTTCAGCTAACGCAAGTTATTTTAAATTGTATCGATGTCGCCGTAACAGGACGCTTTCACATGGACCCCTGCCGCCAGGACAAAAACGACGCCGAAGGCGCGGGACCGGCGAACCAAAACGCCGGGCCGAACGACGCCACCATCGTCGGCCCCCACGAACTGATCCGCATGCCGCGCCGCGACGCCGCCGGCCGCCGCGAGCCGAACCCGCCGCGCGATGCTCGCGCGGATGGCGCGCCGCCGCTGGTCGACATGACCTGCGAGAGACTCTATCGCCAATATGGGATGCCGCGCTCGCGCTCCGCGTCGCGCCGGCCGTCCCGCCCATGGAGATGGATCATTGGCGCGGCCGCGGGCGGGGCCTCGATCGCCGCCGCGATCACTCTCGTCTGGGCGGTCGGAACGGCGAGGTTGGACGACGGCGCGACCAGCCAGCGCGCCTTGGCCGACGCCGTTGGCGCGTTGCAGCACAAGGTCGCCACGCTCGAATCCTCCGTGGCCAAAAAGCCCGCCGACAAGGCCGCCGCCGTCAGCGCCGCGCAGCTTCGCGCCGCCATCGGGCAGCTCGAAGCGCGGCTCGACGCCGGCGCGGGCAAGACTTCGACCAAGTTGACGCAATTCGCCTCGCAGCTCGAAAAACTCGACGCGCAGAGCGCGCGCGAGAGCGCCGCCAAGCTCTCGGAAATCACCGAACGGCTCGACCGGCTTCATCATCAGATCGCCACGATCTCCATGGAGACGACCGGCTCGATCCCAAAGCCCGCGCCGGCCGCCGCACCGCTGCTCCCGTTTCACACGACCGCCGCCGTCTCGCCGCCAAGGGAGATACGGGCCAAGGAAACGCAGGCCCACCGCGCGGAGACGCCGCGCCCGCTCGACAATTGGGTTTTGCGCGGCGTCCACGACGGAACGGCGCTGGTCGAGGGAGCGCAAGGCCTGCGCGAGGTCGCGCCCGGCAGCGTCCTGCCCGGCGCGGGTCGCGTCAAATCGATCGAACGGCATGGCGCCAACTGGGTCGTGATCACCACGGCGGGAGTCATCGACCCCGAGGATTAGGACGCGTGCAAAATCGCGCATGGGACGCGCATTTTCGCGCATGGAGGCGCGTGGGGACGCAAGAGAGGCCGGCGCCTCGGGAGAGGCCGGCGGGGCGCCCTCGTCTCATCAATAACGAGCGATACGCGCTTGCGGCGCCGCCGTGAAAAATGGACAGGCTCCGCGCCAAAAAGGCCAAGCTCCAGACGCCGCTCAACGACCCTCGATCCTTACAGAAGCGATCCGGCTAAATTTGGGCGCGCGGGGATCATGCTTGCCGTAATCCGCCTTGTATAGGGTAGGGGCCTATGTTATATAACGGCATGACACATACTGTTCGCGATAAACAAAAGCTGTTGGCGCGCGTGCGCCGTATCCGAGGGCAAGTCGAAGCCATCGAACGGGCGCTCGACGGCGAAGCCGGCTGCGAACAAGTCATGCATCTCATCGCCGGCGTGCGAGGGGCCACGGCCGGTCTGATGGCCGAGGTCGTCGAGGATCATGTTCGCACCCATCTGGTCGACGCCGAGAAGCATCCAAACGCTCTAAACGCCGAAGCCGCGGAACAACTCCTCGAAGTTGTCCGCACCTACCTGAAATGAGGGCCGCGATGAACGAGAGCGACGCCTTTTCGGCTTTCCATGGACACGTATTTCTTGGCGAGGGACACGAAAAAAGCGAGCGCAAGACATGGGCGGTAATCTGGCTCTGCGGGGCCATGATGATCGCGGAAATCGTCGGCGGCCTGCTGTTCGGCTCCATCGCGCTCGTCGCCGACGGGCTGCATATGAGCACGCACGCGGGCGCGCTTTTGCTCGCGGCGCTCGCCTATACCTACGCCCGCAAGCACGCCGATGACCCCAATTTCACCTTCGGCACGGGCAAGCTCGGCGACCTCGCCGGCTTCACCAGCGCGATCATCCTCGCGATGATCGCATTGCTGATCGGTTACGAATCCGTAAGCCGTATCTTCGCGCCGGTCGCGATCCACTTCCGCGAGGCGATCCCGATCGCCTGTCTTGGCTTGGCCGTGAACATCGCGAGCGCATGGCTCCTGAGCGGCGGCGACCATCATCACGGGCACGGCCATGGGCATGGGCATGGGCGCGAAGGACACGACCATGACGAGGCGCGCCACATCACGACCGGAGCTGGAGGCGTCACGCTGGAAATATTCGAGGACGGCGTCCCGCCGCGCTTCCGGTTGCGGTGGGACGCGGGCGAGGTTTTGGAAGCGCGCGCCGTCAAAATTGAAACCGCGCGGCCGGATGGTTCTTGGGAGCGATTCACGATGGTGGATCGCGACGGCTATATGGAGTCCATCGAGGAAATTCCAGAACCGCACGCTTTCACGGCGCATCTGAACATTGGCGGCGAAAGTTACGCGGTGGACTTTGTCGAGCACGAACAAGCACACATCGCGACCGCGCGGGACAATAACATGCGCGCCGCCGTCATCCACGTCGTCGCCGACGCCGCGGTGTCGGTTCTCGTCATCATCGGCCTGCTGCTCGCCCGCGCCTTTGGCTGGCTCTGGATGGACCCGCTCGCCGGCATCGTCGGTTCGGTCGTCATCGCAAGCTGGTCCTACAGCCTGATCCGGGACACCGGCGCGATCCTGCTCGATATGAATCCCGACCGGCATATGGCGGCCAATCTGCGCCAAGCCATCGAAAGCGAGAACGACGAACTCGCCGATCTCCATCTCTGGCGCTTGGGGCCGGGACATTTGGGGGCGATTGTTTCGGTCGTCACGACGCAGCCGCGCGACGCCGACTATTATCGCGCGCGGCTCGCCCGCTTCAGGTCGCTTTCGCATCTGACAATCGAGGTTTCGCATAAAAGTTGAAAAGCGCGCGCGGAGACGTTGAGATGGCCTGTTGCAGTGAATCTTCTTGCCCGGACGCGGGGCGCGGGGCGATCTCCAAAAGCGCTGGATTCGCGGAGCTTTGTTGTACGGAACCAAGATCGAGCGGCTAAAATCGCGCGACGCCCCAATACGGATTCCACCAATTGCCCTCTCTTCCCGCGAGCCGAAGAGAATTAGGGCGAGGGACGGGGGCGATGCGGCCGTACCGATCCGCCAACGGATTCGTTGGCGCGATTGGCGTGGGTGATTACGGCCCCAAGCCCCTCACCCCAACCCTCTCCCCGTAAACGGGGAGAGGGAGCCGCAACCGATCGATTCGTGTATTCGCGCACGCGTGCTATGGTTCCTTGGTCTGCAATGCCATGAAAATCGTCTCGCAAACGTCGTCGAGATTGCTGAACACCTCGTCATTGCTCACGCGTAGGACGCGATAGCCTTCCCCCGCCAAAAATTTCTCGCGGCGGCCATCATATGCAAGTTCTTCGTCCGTGGAATGCGTCGCGCCGTCGACTTCCACGATCAATCTTTGCTCCCGGCAAACAAAATCCACGAAATAAGGTCCGATAGGCTCCTGCCGCACGAATTTGTACTCACCGAGCTGGCGTCCGCGCAATTTTCGCCACAGCTTCTGTTCGGCGGGCGTTTGGCCGCGGCGAAGGTCGCGGCTGCGATTTCGTTCAAGGAGACGCAGGCCGCGCATGATGTCCGCCTCGAAAAAATCCTCGATCAAATTCGCCGGGCGTGTCCCCTCTCCCCGTTTTAACGGGGAGAGGGTTAGGGTGAGGGGCTTGGGGCTTTTGGCCCGGATGCCGATTAAACCAACGGATTCGTTGGCGCGATTGACGTGAGTGATAACCGCCCCACGCCCCTCACCCCGGCCCTCTCCCCGCTCGTGGGGAGAGGGGGCGCGCCCCACCTCTACGTCACGGAACTTCCCGCACCGCGCCCCTGGCCGCGCTTGTCGTCATCGCCGCGTAAGCCCGCAGCGCCTTCGACACCTTGCGCTCGCGCGCCGCGGGCACAAATCCCTTGGCCTGTTGCGCCGCGCGGCGGGCCTCGATCTCCGCCTCGCCTACGCTAAGCGTGATCTCGCGTGACGGAATATCGATTTCGATCCGATCGCCGTTTCGCACCAGCGCGATCAGCCCCCCTTCCGCCGCTTCCGGCGAGACATGGCCGATGGAGAGGCCCGAGGTGCCGCCGGAAAAGCGGCCGTCGGTGATCAGCGCGCAGACCTTGCCGAGGCCCTTCGATTTCAGATAGCTGGTGGGATAAAGCATCTCCTGCATGCCCGGGCCGCCGCGCGGCCCCTCGTAGCGGATCACCACCACGTCGCCGGCGACCACCTCGCCCGTCAAAATGCCGGAGACGGCGGCGTCCTGGCTCTCATAGACGCGGGCGGGGCCGGAAAACTTCAATATGCTGGCGTCGACGCCGGCGGTCTTCACGATGCTGCCCTCCAGCGCCAGATTGCCGGTCAGCACGGCGAGGCCGCCGTCCTTCGAAAAGGCGTGCGCGGCGTCGCGGATGGCGCCGTTCTCGCGGTCGTCGTCGAGCGTCTCGTAGCGGCGCTCCTGGCTGAACGCGGTTTGCGTCGGCACGCCGCCGGGCGCGGCGCGGAAGAATTTTCGCGCCGTCTCGCTCGAGGTGACGCCAATGTCCCAACGGGCGATGGCGTCCTTGAGGGTCGCGCTATGCACGGTCGGCAGATCGCCATGCAGCAGCCCGGCCCGATAAAGTTCGCCCAAAATCGCGATGATGCCGCCGGCGCGATGCACGTCCTCGAGATGCACGTCGGACCTTGAGGGCGCGACCTTGCACAGCACGGGAACGCGCCGCGACAGCCGGTCGATGTCGGCCATGGTGAAGGGAACCTCCGCCTCGTGGGCGGCGGCGAGAATATGCAGCACGGTGTTGGTCGAGCCGCCCATCGCGATGTCGAGCGTCATCGCGTTCTCGAAGGCTTCGAACGTCGCGATGGAGCGCGGCAGCGCGGAGGCGTCGTCCTGCTCATACCAGCGGCGCGCCAGATCGACGATCGTATGGCCGGCCTCGACGAACAGCCGCTCGCGGTCCTTATGCGTCGCCAGCGTCGTGCCATTGCCGGGCAAAGCGAGGCCAAGCGCCTCGGCGAGGCAGTTCATGG
>PLZT01000053.1 GCA_003152255.1 Methylocystaceae bacterium
ATGCTCGGCGCGTTGCGGGTGAGTTTCGAGGAGGCGACCAAGAAAGTCGACGAGAATCTCGCCCAATCCGCCACCGGCGCCTCTGCCCGGCTGGAGAGCGCGATGGGGCGGGTACTCGACAAACTCGAAGGTCAGATCGGTGGCCTGGGGGACGTGATGGGGGGCTTCCAGGACAGCGCCGCCGGCTTCGTCGATGAAACGCAGCGCAAAGTTGCCGAGGCTCAGGCGCAAAGCGTCGAGGGGATTACGCGCGCTTCCGCCGAGGCGGCGGCGGCGCTGAAGACCGGCCTTGCCGAGGCGATGGCCGACATCCGGCGGGAGGTCCAGACTTTCGGCACGGCGCTGCGTGAGTCGCAAACGTCCCTCAGCGCGCAGGCGATGGTGATCGACGCAGCCGCCGCGCGCTCCCGCGACGCCGCAGACGCCTTCGCACAAAGCGCGCTGGCGATCCGCGCCGCCGTCGATCCAGTGACGCGATCGAACGAGAAATTGGCGGGCGCAACACAGACGATGACGGACGCGCTCGGCCGCTCGCTCGCGTCGTTGGACGAAAGCCAGAAGGCAGCAGTTGCACTCGCTCAATCGATCTCGGCGCAAGGTGAGCGTGTGACCGGAGCATGGCGTGATTACGAGATGCGATTCGGCAAAGTCGACGAAGACCTCGGCCGAGCTTTCGGAGTGCTGGCGATGGAGACGCGCAAGCAGATGGAATTGCTTGAAAATCATTCGGCATTGATTGACAAGGGCTTAGCTGCTTCCGTCGACAAGCTGGCGCACTTCCTCCATGAACTGGGCGATGGTGCCGAGCAACTTCAGGATGCTGTCGATGATTTGAAAATAACGATTACGAGCCGGGCCACGCATCAGGCAATGGCGGAGAGCGGCTCATGATTTCCGAAGATGAAACAGCTGCCGGCAATGAAGAGGATGAAAATTATTTCGTGTCAATGACCGACATGATGGTCGGTGTACTCTTCATTTTCATCATCATGTTGATGAGCTTCGCCCTCNNGTTCAAGAGGATTCGCTGCGCGTCGTTCAGGAAATCGCGCTCAAGCTCGACGCGCTGCAAACGGATGTGCGGGCGGAGATAAGGCGGCTCGACAAGGCGTCTCAAGACAGGCGGGAGCTTCTGCAAGAGATTCGCTCCCAACTCGCCGCCGAAGGGCTCAACGTGCAAATCGATGAAATCAATGGCGTGCTTCGCCTCACCGAAGACTCCGTGCGCTTTGCCGCAAGCAGTTTCGATCTTGTTGGCCGTAACAAGGAGAATGTCGGCAAGATCGCCCGCGTGTTGGGGCTCGTTTTGCCCAAATACGCGCCCTGCCGCGCGGCGCCGGCTCCAGTTTCAGCTCCAACTCCAGCCTGTCACGAGCTTGAAAGCGCCGCTTTGGAGACGCTGTTCATCGAAGGACACACGGATGCGACGGGAATTGACGCCACCAACTGGCAATTGTCCACGGCGCGAGCAGTCAACACATATCGCCAAATCATCGCCGATGTTCCGGAACTGCGCGGCCTACTGAACCGACGCACTGAGGAGATCGTCTCGGTGTCGGGCTACGCCGCGACGCGGCCACTCGATCCACAAAACACGCAGCAGGCGTGGGCTCGCAACCGGCGCATCGACCTGCGTTTCGTCATGGAGACGGATAATCGTCAGGGGCTGGAGCACATTCTGAGAGTGACCGACGACATGCGCGACGAGATCGACCACCTGCGTAAGGCCAGCGGCGCCAATCAATGAGCCTTCGCGATGTTTGCCGCGCCTTCGCGCAGGACCGGCCGAGCCGAGAGAGGTCTACCTCCTTGCCGGCGACGATGCTGCTCGCCGAACGGCTTGGCGCGCTGATGGTCCAGGATGCTAGAAAGCGTCCGCCCGGCGACGATCTTGACGCGATAAGCGGGCGCATCGACGCCGCGCTCGCACGCGGAGAAGCCGTAGCACGCAACGATTTGCGCCACGCGCCCTGGTGCATTTTTACGACACGAACGCCTCTGGCGGCCGATCCCAGACGGCTGGACGAATTGCTTCGTCAAATGGCGGCGCTCGGGCGTCCCCGGCCATTTCGCGCGCTCGCCGCCGCCTATCTGCATTATTTCGATCCCGCCTCCCATCCTGTTCACATCGTGGGGGCCTTTCTTGTCCGCCATATCGAGCATTTGGGAGAACCATGGAGAAGGGCGCATCGCGCAGCCGCGCTGTTCACCCCTGCGGCGGGCTCCGAACAGTTGGCGAAAATGGCGCTGGCGGCGGGACGCACGCCAGACGCTGTATTCCTGGAATTGGGGTTTCCCGACCCGACGACGCTCGCCGACTTTCGCAAACATGCATTTTTTCGAGGCCTTGAAGTGATCGCAAACGGCGATAATGCGGACCCTTTGAAACGCCTCGACCTCGTTCGCGACTGGGCCTCCGCCGACGGCAAGCCACGCTATGAAGAGGCGCGGGCGCGCGTCGCCAATGCGCTGCTGCTGCCCTTCGGCCAGACGACACCGGACAAATACACTTGCGATAAATACCTCGCNNGGAAAATGGGTGGGGTGCGAGGCGGCTGAGGCGATCGTCCGCCGCTGGCTGACGGAAGCATCGCTACGACAGTTTTTCGAAGTGGTCGATAAAGTTGCGGCCCCTGAGCACTGGATTTATCGGCGAGCTTTCTGGAATGCGCTTTATCAAAATAAATATATCGACGAGGCTTGGGTCGTGTTTGAAAGCAACGGAGCCAGCACAGCCGCGAAAATGTTCGGAAAAGACATTTCCTTTTCCCGTTTCACCGGAGGGCAAACCGGGGTTCAGAACGGACATTCCGTTCTTATTCTTAGGATCGGTTCGTTAGTTGTGGCCGAATGGAGTCATTCTAGTCCGTGCAGCATTTGGGATGAAAGCCAGGGTGAAGTTTCGCCTAAACTTTTCCGCCCGTCATATGCCGTCAGCGATTTGAAGAAGGCGTATCAGGGCGACGCCAGTGGCGACAATCTCGCAAGACAGGGCGTCTTCTGGCATCGCGGATCGGAAACCTATTCGTGGCAAACTCGCATCGCGGCTTTTATCAAACGCCGCCGCAACATCCTGCTTCGACGATCCGACTACGAAGTGCGCCCATGACCTTTCGCTTTTCCCACATCATCTCCGCCGATGGCCTCCATATTCGGCTCACT
>PLZT01000014.1 GCA_003152255.1 Methylocystaceae bacterium
TTGAATTTCGAGTCGGGCTCTGAGCGCACCACGTCTGGTTTTATCGGCGACCAGGTCGCGCGCGTCCTTGGGCGTGGGAGCGCTGGCCCAAACGCATTCCTGTTCGTCTGAGTTTTGCCAGGATGGATGATTTTGGTCGATTGGGTCTAGGCGATAGATATTCATTTGCCTTGCTCCTTAGGACGCCGGCTTAGATCGTCTCTTGGCGGGATACGCGACCTGTTGGTGGAAGCCCGAATACTGTTGAGAAAGTCCAGCGTGCAACAACGAAGGTCCGAAAGCGGGCCGAGATTGATCTATTAGCCATGATGCTCAGGGTTATTTCGGCCTACGCTATTCGAACGCGAATATGCGCCTCCAGTCGTTCTTCATGCTGATCACCGTCCAGTCGTTCTTCTTCGCTTCGTCGTAAAGCGCCGCGGTGAACGTGCCGATCTTGCTGTCTGGCAGGCCCTCCGCCGGGCCATAGGCGTACTCACGCGCGGCATCGTCGTGCAGCAGCAGCATTTTCAACCGCGCCCCCGCGCCAGCGGCGGTCCATTCCAGCATCTGCTGATCGCCGATCGAGTTGCCGAACGCCGCATAGGGCCGGCGACCGATCATCATGTGGATGCCCTCGGGCTTGCCTGCGTGGTCATCGTTGAGCAGGAGCTTGGGCTCCTTGGTCAAGAACGGCTTGCCGTCCTTGCCATAGCCAAATTTCGTTCCACCCATCGTGCCGACCACCTGTTCCGGCGGAATGCCATACACGCGCTCGGAATATACTCGCACGAAGTCCTGGCCGCCGCCGGTCGCGATGTAGGTCTTGTAGCCATTTTCACGCAAGTGGCGCAGCACTTCGAGCGTCGGCTGATAGACCAGCTCAGTGTAAGGGCGGTTCCAACGGGAATGCCGAGCCGTCTCGAGCCATTTTTTCACCTCTGCTTCGAAGTCGTCCACCGACATTCCGGTCAGCGTCGCCGCGAGGATTTTCTCGAGATCATGCATCGTCAGCCTGGCCATCGCCTCCCGATCTCCCGAGAGCACGGTCTTGAAAGGTTCGATATGCTTGAGTTTCGGTTCCTTCGCCACCACCGTCGGGACGCCTTCGAGGCAGTAGACCACCTGTGTGTACATCGGATGCTCGACCCAGAGCGTGCCGTCTTGGTCGAATGTCGCGATGCGGTCCTCCGGAGCGACAAAGTTTGGACCTGTTCGATTGGTGGTGACGCGCACGAAGTCGAGGATCGCCCGTTTCGCCGCCCCGTCATTCCACGAAGGCAACGCGCCGCCCGGCGCCGTGGTTTGCGCCGGCGCTGAGGTGGAAAGCAGCGTTCCAGACAAGGCCGGAAGCGCCGCCAATGTCGAGAGCAACGTCCGACGGCTGACCTCGGAGAAAGGCGGGCTTTGTCTCATGATCGACCTCCTGTCAGACGCAGGGCGATGCGGCTAGTCGCTAGACTTTGGCTTCGTGAGCTTCTCCATGACCTGTTCGATCGAGAAGCTGCCGGGCTTCTGCCGCGGCGGGAACTCTCGGAACGTGGCCAGGTGCTTCGCGACTATCCCTTGCGCGGGAACCATCACAAACAGGTGCTCAATAAACCACTTGTCGTACTCTCCGGCCTCTTGCTGCCCGCGCTCGAATGGATCGGAACGCAAGTTGAACAGCTTCGGCGCCCGCAGCCGGACGAGCGGCTGCATCCAAACTTCGAGACCGTGCGCTAGCTGCTCCATGAAGACCAGCTTGTATTGGTCGTAGCGGAGGCCGGCGAGGTCGCCGTCATCAGTCCAATAGAAAAACTCGCGGCGCTTATCGGGACCCTTGCCGGCGAGCAAATCGCGCTGGTCGTAGCCGTCGAGGCGCACTTTGAAGGTCTTGCCGCCTGCGCTGTAACCATGCATGAGCTTGCTCTGGATATCGGGCTCGCCGGCCGCCGCCACCAGGGTCTGGACCCAGTCCTCGGCGGAGAAGATGTCATTGATCTCAGTGCGAGGAGGGACGAGACCGGGCCAGCGCACCGCCGCGGGCACACGGTAGCTACCCTCCCAGTTGGTGTTCTTCTCGCCCCGGAACGGCGTGGTGCCGCCGTCGGGCCAGGTGAAGGTCTCGGCGCCGTTATCGGTCGTGTAGACCCGGTTCTTGGCATGCGCGTGCGTCATGAATTTGCACCAGGAGAGGAGTTTCAGATGCGCGGCGATATCGGCGGTTTCGGCGTCGGCAGCAAATTCAGCTGGGAGTTTTACGGCGGTTACAGCCGTGATTTCGAGTTTAATGGTTTAAAGCTCACGAGTATGATCGGCTACCGGGCGCTGAGCGTGGATTATTCGCAGTCGTTGAATGGCCGGCAAAGTGGAATTAACGCGATCCTGCATGGTCCGGTCACGGGTCTAAGCTTGCGCTTCTGATGGCTGGCGCCTTGTGTTGGAAGACCAATCGCTTTAGCTTCGCAGTTCGCAGCACGTGGTAGGCTCGCCGGATGTATACAGCCAGCAGTTTTTTGTCGCATGGGTCTTGGCCGATTGCCGCCAATACCCTCCAGCAAATATTGCGAGTTGTCATTGGGCCTTCGGCGACACGAAGTTCGTCAAAGATGTCAGCTGACAGTTTTTCATGAGACTGCCGATCCCTATTTTTCAATGGGTTGGTGGATTCGGATTTCATGAGACTGAGTCGGAATTGTTGAGACTGGACCGTCATATGATCGGAAATGGTGAGACTACGTGAACGGGGCGTTGCGGTCATAAAACAACGGGATTTCAATATGTTCGGCGCTCATTTGAATCGGATTTAGTGAGACTCGGCCTCACGAAACCGTCACTTTGCCTTTGCTAACCCTCTGAGTCTCAACAATTCCGTTCAGCTGATACCCGGCGTCGCAAACGAAGTCAGTCTATTTCACCATCACCACTGGAGGCACTGACCAGGCGTTCGGGTTCGAGAGGATGTCGATTGCTTGCTGCGTCGGCGCATAGGCGCGCGGGATCAGATAGAATTGCCTGGGGGCAGGCGGCGCGGGAAGCCAGTTCGATTCCTTGTCGGGTCCGGGACTGTCGCTCTGAATGTAGATCGTGAACGAACCGTCCGGGTTCTTCTTGATGTCTGGCGTATCATTGCCCAGCATGTAACGGTTGATCGGGTTGGGGACCGTGTAATTATTCGCCGTGTCATACAGCGTAATCGACCAGAATCCCGGCGGGATGAACGGAATGCCTTCCTTGAACGTGATCGTATATTTGTTGTCGCCACGCAGAAATTTGCCTTCGCTGTCCAGCGAGTACCCCCAATAAATTGCTTCATAGGGCGTGTTGGCGGTCAAGCCGTTGCGGGCGATGAAGGCGCGCGTCGCGTAATCGTCGCCGAAGTTTCCGATCGTCGGCGGCGGAATGAAGGCATTGTTGACAATCGACCCGAAGGGTAGCTTCGCCAGGGTGGGCCCGATGTTCTGGGCCGCCTCGCTCATCGCCTCGATCACGACCGGCGACACCTTGGAGCGATCCCAACGCTTGCCGAGTTCGATTCCGAGCGGCTTGAGCATCGGAAGCAGCGCCGTGATCTGATCCTGGGGCGGGGGATTTTCGTTCATCGCCACGCTCAAGAGATCCCAGAATTGCAGCGGGTCCTTGAAATCTAGCGCACTCACTGGGAGCTCGGGGTTTGCGGACAGTGGAGCCGGGTAGTCGTATTTCGGCGCGGGTAGAGGTTGCTTGCCGGTGTATTCCGCCAGCCCAATCGGCTTGATGGCCTCGAGCACCTTCTTGGCGCCCGCCAGGTCGAGCTTGCCGTTATCGTAGATATGTACGCGCGGCTGGATCAGGGCCCAGGGCGTCGGGCTGTCGATGCGTTTCACGCCATGGGGCAGCTTGCCCTTCCAGCCGGGGCCGACCAAGGCGAACTTGCCACCCTTGTAGCCGGTGGTCTTGCCGCCCACATAGGCGAACGCATTGGTCCACATGTCGACGATTTCGACCATGTAATAGAGACCGTTCGAATCCGGCGCCAGCAGGATGATCGGCTCCTGCCGCAGATCCAGAAAGCCGAAGCCGTAGATCACGTTGACGTTGGGGGAGACGTAGCCCGCTTCCTTCGACAGTTCGGGCGTGGAGATGTCCTCCATGCGCCATAGCGTGTTCGGGCGCGCCTTCGGCTTCGGGCCAACCGCGTCGTTGTGGCGCAGGTCGTACATGGTAACGAGTGGGCCACCCCAATTGGCGGCCTGGAGGGCGAGCGAGTAGCTCCAGTTTTTCAATGCGACGATGTTCTCGGGCTGCAACTTGACTTGCGCCCGGGCCGATCCAGGAAGCAGGCCCAGGGTCCCGCCGGCGATCATGCCCGCGGCAACCGCCGCAATAATTGCGTTCCAAAGCTTCGGCTTGGCGAATTGCATTCTCGCAAACTCCCGTACCACAATTTTGCTACAGCAGAGCTTCTAACATTTTCCCGTCGCTGACAATGCGTAATTGCCATTCATACGGTCCGCCCGAGGTCCGGGATGGGGTGCTGGCGATGAGCGCGGCCACGATGACCGAATGCTACGCGCCGTGCGA
>PLZT01000569.1 GCA_003152255.1 Methylocystaceae bacterium
ACAAAAAACGCAGAAGAGCCAATTTAGAAGGGGTTCATCTCGGGCGCGCTCGGCGTCGGAATGTCGGGGCCGTCCTTATGGCTTCTCTTGGGGCGGGTCTCCGGGGCGCTTTTGGGTTTCGGCTTTTTCGCTCGGGGTTTCGCGGAGCTCACCGGGGCGGCAGGCGGTTTCGGTTCGCTGATGGCCTCGGGCGTCACAGGCGCCGTCGGTTTAGTGTTTGTTGGGGGCATCGGTTCTGCGCCAACCCTTTCAGCCGGCGGATGGCTTGGAGTGGCGTCGGCTCCGCTGCGCGAATCCGGTGGGGAAATTGGCTCCGCTGCCTCAGGCGCCCTTTTCGTTTCTTCCGAATCCTTCGCCTGCGGCGCCTCGATTGGTGGCGACACGGAGGTGGGCGTCTCAGGAGATATGATTCCTTTTACCGCGTCGATGCCGTTTCGCACCAGATCACGAAACTGGTTGGCCTCTTCGGTCGGCGCCAGATAAACGCCCGCGGCTAGCCCAATCACGCCGGCGATCAATGCCGTGAACGGGATTGCAAACGATCTGCGCGCCATGTCATGCAGCCCTTAACGAGAATGATTGCCTCTGTTCGTCGTCGAAGTCTTTGAGACCACAGGCGTTGGAATGCAAGCCGATATCCCCAGGAGGACAGTCTTGCAGAGATTGGCGTTTCCCAAGGATTTTGGCCACGTCAACGCTCGACACTGGGACCAGATTGTAACAAACGCGGCTGGCGTCAACAGGTCGAACTAGACGCATCTCATCCCTCCGTTGCCGCGGGCCGACGCGCCAATGCCTTGGAATACCGACTGTTCGCCCCGCCCGGTCGTGGCCTGCGCGGAGCCCGCTTCCGCAATTTGTCGCCGCAACCCATGCGAACAATCGGCGAGATTGTCCCCGATATTTTGGAACGATAGACTGGCCGCGGTCCGCGGGATCGGTATGATCCGGGCACACCTCGAATCAAAGAGGCCGTCAAGTGATCGACAATCAAGACCAGGTTGAGCGGCTCCTCGGCAGGCTCACCGAAGTAATGCCACTTCGGGCGCTCGCGTCCCCGCCTTTGATAGCCAATCTGCGAGGGCGGACTTCCGCCGCCAAAATCACCCCGGAGTGCAAGGTCGCCAAGGCCTTCTATACGGGCGACGAAGGCGGAGTCATGTGCCAGGTGATTTTTGACGAGGATGAAGCCGAGCAGGTGTTCCTTGTGTCGATCACCCATCTCGCCTTCGATCGCAGACTCCCAGTCGCGCGCGAGATCGCGGCATACCAGAAGCATCACATCAAGCGTATTCGTCGCGAAAACGCCGGCGACGCGCCTGCCGCCTATCACTGAAGGAAAGTCGCGGATCGTCCTCACTCGGCGCCATTGCGCCCTTCGAAAGGACCTAAGGATTCCGGAAAGCGACATGGAAAAAAAGCGCGTCGCGAGAAAGCCGGCCATCAATGAAGACGCTCTCGCCAAACTGGGCATCGCCAAGCTCGCCAGGCTGATCGTCGACGAGGCCGGACGGAATCCCACGTTCCGAAAGCTTGTGACGGCGACGCTTGCCGCGGCAAAAGGTCCGGAAGCCGTCGCCGTCGTCATCGATAAGCGGCTGGCATCGCTCGAACGAACCAAGGGTTTCGTCGATTGGCCAAAGGCGAAGGAATTCGCCGCGGACCTCACAAACACGGTCTCGATCATCGGGAGCGAAATCGGCGGAGTCGACGCCGACGGAGCCTTGGATCGTCGGGTTCGATTTCTGATGACCGCCAAGCAGGTGTTGAATCGTATCGACGATTCGAGTGGCCGCATTCAATCCATATACGCCGACGCGGCGAGCGCTTTGGCGGAACTTGCCGCCAAGGTCGGCGAGGATCGAAGGGCTTCCCTGCCGGACAGGTTTCACGAACTCGCCGTCTCCGACGAATATGATTTCTTCTCCGAGATCATGCCGAAGATCGTCGCGCTTCTGCCGCGCGCGGCGGTCGATTCCTGGGACGCCAGACTGGACAAGGAAATTCGAACGCCGGGGCCGATCGGCGAAGAGGATCGGGACTGGAAACGGCAGATCAGGGCCAACCGGCTCATCGGGTTGCGACAGGCCATCGCCGACCAGCGCAAGGACGTCGACGCCTTCATCTCGTTGGAGCGTAGCCGTTCCGCGCACCGCATCGACCGGATGGCGATCGCCGAACGGCTGCTCGATGCCGGGAGATTCGAAGAGGCGCTGGAATCGGTGCGTCAAGCCGGACAAGGCGCGGTCGGCAGATCGTCCCATGCCGAGGATCTGGCGAGGATAGGGGGGGCCGACGATTCCGATCTCAACCGAACCCGGATGGAAGTTCGAATCCTGCAAGCGATGGGAGACGCGGCGTCGGCGCAGGCGCTTCGCTGGCGCGTCTTCGAGGCGACGCTCGATGCCGGACTGCTGCGGGATCACATCGCGCATCTCGCCGATTTCGAGGAATTCGACGTTCTCGATCGCGCGTTCGCCCACGCGTCGAGTTTCGCGTTGAAATATTCGGCGCTCGTATTCCTGCTGAAATGGCCGCGCCTCGATCTCTCGGCGACGCTGGTCCTCGATCGTCGAGAGCAGTGGGAAGGCCGCCATTACGGCATTCTTGTTCCCGCCGCCGAGATGCTGGAGCCGGACCATCCGACGGAGGCGACGATCCTCTATCGTGCGCTGCTCGACGATATTCTCGACCGAGCACGTTCGCCGGCATACGGATATGGCGCCCGCTATCTGGCCAAGCTCGACGCCTTGGCGCCGCATGTCGACGCCGCCAGCGGAATCGAAACGCACGAACGCTATCGGGAAGCCCTGACGAAGAAGCACGGACGCAAATGGGGTTTTTGGAGCCTAGTCAAACCGGGCTCGTAAGGCCGACATTCTCATGCCGGTCGGCATCAAGCCCGGTGCGCCGACCAAAGCCGCGACGGAGATCCGCGGGAATTGACCTTCGTCGCACACTCGCCCAGAATTCGCCAAGATGATCGACGTCGGCGGGCCGAGGTCGCAAGGATTTGCGAGGGTGCCGCCACCTCGTCGAGCGGAGCTTCATGAACCCTGGATCCTACGCCTACGCTATACGGCCCCCTTCCTCGCGCTCCTCACCTCCGCCCTGGCGCCCTTCAGGCGCCAGCCTCGCGCTGGCTAGGCGCTGCAATTCGCTCACTCATTTATTCGTGAAACTCAAAACTCGTGTTTGACGTGCGAGACCACATGCTTTCAAATTTGCGATTGAACGACTCTACCGCAACTTTGTCCGTGATAACCAGAATGTCGTTGTCCTGCCGTTCCAGCCCGAAAACGCTGTCGTTCGCCGAACCGGTTCGTAAAATAACGTTGGAAATCGAATAAGCCTTCAAGTGCATCGGACCGTCGTCGACCGCCTTGATCTTAATGTCGACCCCGCGTGTGCGCCACAGCTTCACAAAAGGATGCTTCTCGGTAAACCGTTGCATCAAAATTTCTTCTGGATCGAGATAAATGCGAATCTTAGCGCCCCTGTCCGCCGCGCCGCGGATCGAATCGATGATTTTGTAATCGCTCAAAATGAACGCCGCAAAATTTATCGTCGAACCATTCCCGACCTGATCGAGCAATTGCCGATCGACCTCTTGCAGGTTCATCTCCGGGGAATGATAAATCGTGACGCTTCGTGTCGCCTCGCTATTGGCGGCAAGCGCCGGAGGTATCCCAAGCGCAATCGTTAGACCCATTATAAAAAATGCCTTTTGCATATCTTCGCCCTCTCTGATTCGCAGTATCGGGTTTGTAAAAATGGCGCAAGAGTCGAGTGACACCAAGCGCCCGAAGTGAATTTTAGCGAGCCCTTCCGGGCCAGGCTCTACTCGCGGCCGAGGAGCCGCGACCAAAGCCGCGTGCCGCGTCTTCGCCCTTGCGGGTGACGATCCTTCTCGCAATTTCCTTCGTTCGCGCACGGCGCGACGCTGTTTCACAAAGGCGCGCGCCGCAGGCGCGCAACATGATCGTCCTTTGCCCCCAATCGTATCGACGTGCTCAGGCGGTCAACCGCGCTGCGCGCGGTCCTTCTCCTTGTTGCGGCGCTGCGCGTGACTCGCCTTGCGCGCGTCGATGACGCCGGCGCCGTCGGGACGAGGAACGTCTTTTTAGAGCTTCGTCACCGCTGCGCAGCGTCGAACAAGGAACTATCTTTTATAAGACCGGCGGCAAGCATGGAACGTATTGATATAAAAGGATTAAAACTGTTATCGGTATTGACAAAAAAGTAGAATAGCCCTAAAGTGGGGACATTAGAGAATTACTCAACAAGGAGAGAAACGATGAGCCTTCGCATGGACAATTCGGTTTACTCTCACACCGCCCGCTTTGACGAAAGCGCCCGCGCCCTCACGGAAGATGAAATGCGCCGCCTCGCGCCGTCTATCTTCGCGGTGGAGGCCCACGCCAGCCGTTCCGAGAGGTTCCGCACCATCCCGACAATCGAGGTTTTGCGCGCGTTACAGAGGGAGGGCTTTTCGCCGGTGGGCGTCAGGCAATCCAATTCGCGCGACGAAAGCAAACACGACTTCACCAAACACCTGATCCGCTTGCGCCGCCTCGATACCGTCGAAACCCATCGCGTAGGGGACACCGTTTGCGAGATCATCTTGAAAAACGCCAATGACGGTTCCAGCGCGTATGA
>PLZT01000038.1 GCA_003152255.1 Methylocystaceae bacterium
CCCGTCTACTACACCGATTTGCGGTTTCCGACCGGCGAGGGTCTATCCTATGCCTCGATCTGGCAAGACAAGCTCGACGAGAATAACACCCAAGTCCAGTCCGACGCGGTGTCGCCAAATACCAGCTACGCCGTTGGAAATCACAACGCGAAGGAATGGCATTTCACCATCAATTTTCAGACCAAGCTCATTGCGCTCACGGTCTTAAACACCGCCGCGGGATGCACCGACGAAATCGTTTCCCCGTCGCTCGGTACGAAAATCCGCGTTTGTCCTATGCGTGTCGCCACTTTTGAAGACGACCATTATTCAGTCATCGACGGCGCCGGATGCTATCTCGAAAAAACCGCGGATCGTGGCGTAGAGGATTCGACCGCAACCGCCGCTTATGTGTCCTATGACATCAACTTACGCGCTTTCAAGACCCGCTTTACCGTTGCACATGTCGAAATTTCGCAGTGCGCGCAGACCATCCCTCTGCATCCCGCTAAGTGAGCGCGCCGCGCTCGTTCCAGCGACCGAATCAGATCACCCAAAACGCAGGAGTCGTCATGAGCCTCTTTAACACCCCTCTTTCGCGACAAGGCCGATTTATGCGGAGCGTTGCGCCAGCCCGTGGCTTGTTGCGTCAATCACAAAATCGGCTTCCGCAAGCGGACCCTCCGATTTTCTGTCGGCGCTCCGCGCCTTTGATGCCGCCGGAGGCGCGGCGCTCATTCTCCGCATCGGTCTATGCCGCAAAGGAGATCGTGACGAGTGCTGCGATCGCCCTCGTAATTTTGGTTCCTATGAGTGGCGCAATGGCGCAGGGTCAGGTCCAGAAGTCCCGGCTGCAAACCCTCCAACTCCCTTTGAAATCGAACGCTCCTTCAAATCCCCTTGGCTTCGCTTGGAAGGATCGCCTCGCCGCGGTAGCGGCAATGCGAGCCGAAATCTCCCCCCCTTCCCCCTCAAAAACTGACGCTGTTTTCTTCGCTAGTTTTCTCACCCCTACAGGAAAAATCATCATATCCGCGCTGCAGGATAAAACCTGCCAAGAGTTTTCTGGCCTCAGCCTCCCCGCATCGCTGCAAAGCTGTGACGCCCGCGTCATTTATATCGAACATGGGGTAATCACTCATGTCCAACAAATCTCGGACTATCGCTTCGCGCTGCCAATCAGCGACGATCCTACGGCAGATAACAAGTCACAAACCGATTTCACTGTCGTCTCTTATGACCCCCAATCTCGCCGCCTTATTACGTCGATCACCGCCGACGGAAAGCCACAAGAACAGGCGCCTCCAATTTCACTAAAATACTGAGGTTTGCCAAATGATCCGACTTATCAATATACGCTATGCGTTTGCGCTCGTAGCGCTAATCCCTGTCTCAGCAAGCGCTGACATTGCCGCTTGCACCCCAACCAGCTATTCCTCCGCTCAAATCTCGCAAGCGATCCAAAATTCCCCCAACGCTAATTCGGCCCTCAAGAACGCTTCGTGCGCCTTCGGCGGCATCGCTATGGGAGAGTCGCAAGGCAACGGATGTTCTGCAAACCGCGCGAACACTGGGGTTCTACAGCTCCATAATAACTTTGTATCCGCCGCTGGCTACACGCCAACTTCGTACGCAAACTTACCCCTCCAACAACAAGTTAATATTTGGGCTCAGCAGGTCGGGAACTCTAATACGAGTGGATCTTACCAAACATTATTGAATGCGAATCAAAACGGAACGACCGTTGGTGGCGCACCAGTAACATCCGGCATGATGGCCGCTTGCTTCCAATTCGGACCCGGCGTTTGCGCTCGCGACGTAGCTTACATGCAGAACAACAGTGGCGCGTGCCCGACAGCGGGCTCTGGCGGCCTCAACATCAACCAAAACCCCAGTACTGGTAATCTTGACGGGAACAACCAAAGCATTTGTTCATGGGGAAAGACGAACCAGCCCGCTATTAATAAGAATGCCCAGAATTGTGGCGTGACCACTACAACCCCGGCCGCTCCCACGCCGCCGCGAAAAATCAACTGCCCTAGCCCCAGCGCCGCCGCCCCAGGCACGGCGATTCCGCCGACGCCCGCTAGCGCCCCGGTATCGTTGCCCGCCAACCTCACTTAATCGGAGCTTTCCATAATGGTCCTCTTATGCCGAGTGCGGCGATGTCGCTACGCAGTGGTGATCGCCGCTATCCTTCTCGCTATCTCCCCACCCCCGGCGATCGCCCAGCAGGCAGCCGCACGTGCGGCGACGCCCTCGACATCAGTGTTCGACATCGCCCAAACGGGCGTCGAATTTCAAACCGGCGACACCTGGTCGCAAAACGGGCAGACCTTTCGCCTGTACGGTGTTCAAGCCTGCATTCGGGGAACCCAATTCACAAATCCGGCTGGCGTCACAACCGATTGCGGTGAAGCGTCGGTCGCCTATCTCGCTGCGCTCATCCGAGACACGAAGCCGCGCTGCTCCGCCGTCACGCAGGCCGGAACACCGCCCGTGATTTTTACGGGTTGCGCCGCTCACGTCGGCCAAAACACCCTCGACCTCGGCACAATTCTAATTTCGCAAGGCTTCGCCTTCGCCGCCGTCTCACCGACCGGTAAGCCTTTTCAGTTCACCTATTCGGTCGTCGAGGGCGAGGCGCAAAAGGCTGGGCGTGGCCTTTGGGCTGCAAAGGATCTTCCCCACCCTACCAAGGTGCTGGTGGATGCTCTAAAGGCGGGCGGGCGCCCTCAGTAATTAGATACTTGTCAATTAGCGTGCGGAAGCCGTGACGGGCGACATATTGCAGCCCGGCTAAGCGCCGGGCTCTTGGCGAGGATTGGCCCCCTACGGCCCCGTTCCTCGCGCTCCTTACCCCACGCTGGCGCCTTTCAGGCGCCAGCCTCGCGTTGGCAAGGCGCTGCAATTCACTCACTCATTTAGTCGTGAAATTCGAAAGCCGCGTTCGTCGTGCGAGACCACATGCTTTCAAATTTGCGATTGAACGACTCTACCGCCACTTTGTCCGTGATAACCAGAATGTCGTTGTCGTGCCGTTCCAGTCCCGACACACTGTCGTTCGCCGAACCGGTTCGTAAAATCACGTTCGAAATCGAATAGGCTTTCAGGTGCATCAGGCCGTCGTCGACCGCCTTGATCTTAATATCGACCCCGCGTGTCCGCCACAGTTTCACAAACGGATGCTTCTCGGTGAACCGTTGCGTCCAAATCTCTTTTGGATCGAGATAAATGCGAATCTTAGCGCCTCTGTCCGCCGCGCCGCGGATCGAATCCATGATTTTGTAATCGCTCAAAATGAACGCCGCAAAATTTATCGTTGAACCATTCCCGACCTGATCGAGTAATTGCCGATCGACCTCTTCCAGATTCATTTCAGGGGAATGATATATCGTGACGCTTCGTGTCGCCTCGCTATTGCCGGCAAGCGTTGGAGGTATCCCAAGCGTAATCGTCAGACCAATAACAAAAAATGCATTTTTCATATCTTTGCCCTCTCTGATTCGGAGTATCGGGTTTGTAAAAATGGCGCAAGAGTCGAATGACACAAAACGGTTGAGGCGGTGAAGTTTAGCTAGCCCTTCGGGGCCAGGCTCTACTCGCGGACGAGAAGCCGCCACCGAAGCCGCGCGCAGCGTCTTCGCCCTTGCGGGTGCCGATCCTTCTCGCAAGTTCCTTTGGTCGCGCGCGGCGCGACGCTGTTTCACAAAGGCGCGCGCCACGGGCGCGCAACATGATCGTCCCATGCCCCCAATCGTATCGACGTGCTCAGGCGGTCAACCGCGCCGCGCGCGGTCCTTCACCTTGTTGCGGCGCTGCGCGTGACTCGCCTTGCGCGCGTCGATGACACCGGCGGCGTCGGGATGAGGAACGTCTTTTTAGAGCGTCGTCACTGCTGCGCAGCGTCGAACAAGGAACTATCTTTTATAAGACCGGCGTCAAGCATGTAACGTGTTGATATAACAGGATTAAAACCGCTATTGAGATCGACAAAAAAGTAGAATAGCCCTAAAGTGGGGACATTAGAGAATTACTCAACAAGGACAGAAACGATGAGCCTGCGCATGGACAATTCGGTTTACTCTCACACCGCCCGCTTTGACGAAAGCGCCCGCGCCCTCACGGAAGATCAAATGCGCCGCCTCGCGCCGTCTATCTTCGCGGTGGAGGCCCACGCCAGCCGTTCCGAAAGGTTCCGCACCATCCCGACAATCGAGGTTTTGCGCGCATTGCAAAAAGAGGGTTTTTCGCCGGTTGGCGTCAGGCAATCCAATTCGCGTGACGAAAGCAAACACGACTTTACAAAGCACCTGATCCGCTTGCGGCGTCTCGATACCGGAGAAACCCATCGCGTAGGAGATACCGTTTGCGAGATCATCTTGAAGAACGCCAATGACGGTTCCAGCGCGTATGACTTGATGGCCGGCTTGTTTCGTATCCGTTGCCTCAATTCGCTCGTTGCGCAAACCGCGACCCTCGACAGCGTGAAAGTCCGCCACTCCGGCGACGCGTTGACGAATGTGATCGAAGGCACCTACCGCGTGCTTGGCGAAACGCAGAAATTGCTAGCGGCGCCGCAGGACTGGAGCCAGATTCGGGTTGATCGGGACGCAGCGCTTGCGCTCGCGGACAGCGCGC
>PLZT01000564.1 GCA_003152255.1 Methylocystaceae bacterium
GCCGACTAATGATTCCGGGTACTAGATCCCATTCCTGAAACCGATGATCGTCGGAAACGACCTCACGGAGAACGCCTTTTCTTGCCGCGACGGGCGAGCCAATCCCTGACTGCCTCCTCGACGATTTCGTAGGCATTCCTGTCGTCATCCAGCGCGGCCTTCTTCAGTTCCTTGATGAGATCGGCGTCCAAATAGGAGAGGAACGGCTTGCGCCCGTCCGCACGGGCACGATCCGCAGGCTTCGACTCCTGTTTCGTCTTTCCTACCATGGAAACCTAGATAGCTGGCTTTCTGACTTTCCTACATGCTTAACGTCGCAGGCGTCAGGTGTTTCGGCAAGCGGTATTTCTCATGGAATCGGCGGTTTTCCCTGAGATTCCGATGCAGTCGGCTAAGCGCTTGATTGGACGGACCGCAGCCTCGGTTTCAATCGCACCTTCAAAAAAATCCGAAAATCCTACGAATCGCGTCAGCGCCATCTTGACACCTGCGGCGGCTCCGTGTTCTTATTTCGTTCCATGAACACGACCCGCACCATACGCGAACGCGAGACCATAGAACGGCTGCTTGTCAGCCGGCCGGCTCCGTTCGCCCTCCGCGGAGCCCGCTACGAATAGCGTGCGTGGAGGGCGCGTATTCGAGTGTCCTCCGATGTGTGTTCTGCAATCCCGTCCCTTCCTGATCGCTGCCGTCGGCGCCGATGCGCCCGCGATGACCGCGTCCGTATTCACGACTGTTCCCGTCGCCTCCGGCTTCCCCGCCGAACGGGAACGCCTGCCCGGCGTCCCGATACGCGCGTGATCGCGCGCTGACCGCCGGGCCTCCTTCCCGCTTCATCGAATCCTGAACGACCGCCGCCGATCCCCGCGGGGACCGTCACCAGAAATCTTACCCCCGCGCAGGCTCTCCGCCTGCGGGAACGCAGGAGTTTTGTCCGTGAACAAGCCTTTCATCTTCGACCCCTCCATCGACGACGTGATCGCCAAGACGCGCGCGTTGTCGGACGACCTCGCCCGCATCCTCGCCGACGGCGGCCCGAGCGCCGCCGACCTCGCCGACGCGCCGATCCTCGACCGCTACGTGATCATCCCGCGCATGCGGCCGAGCCTCGCCGGATTCGTCGCCGGCCATCCGATCCTTGGAGATAGGGTTGCGAGGACCTCTGAGGTCTTCGCGATTCAGTCGGACGATCGCGACCGCGGCGGATGGGCGCGGACGTACAGCCGCTTCTATCGCCTTGGCCGCGCCGCCGGCGCCGCGCGCGGGAGGGACCAATGAAAACGGTCCGCAAACCCCGCAAACCCGTCGCCAAGGGCGCCCGAAAACCGGGGAGAGGCCTCGCCGCGCTCTCCGACGCGGCGACGGACAACGATGCCGACGCCGACGCAGCCGTAGACCGCGACGACTTCAATGACATCGCCGCGGCGAACGACTCCGTCGATCAGGATGACGACGACGACATCGATGTCCTCAACGACGTCGGTTCCTGCGCGACCGGCTACGTCGGCGTGACGAATTCCTTGGCTTGGCATTGCCTGCGCTCGGCTCTGCCCGCGGACATCCGCCGACGCATCAGGCAGGGCCGGCCTGTCCCCCCCCGTCATCTAGGCGCCCGGCGCCGACTGGGTCGCCCCGCTGTCGCGAACGCTCGATCGCGACGAGAGGCGCGTGACGTTGGTCACACGCGACGGAACCAACCGCAGCGGCCACCAGCCCACGCAGGGGAACGAGGACGTCGCGAAGGCCCTCGCCAACGGACGCTCGATCATCGGCGTCTCGCCGGCGCCGGCACGGAGCCTGCCGTCGGCGCTGCTCTCAGCGGCGGACGCCTTCGTGACGGTGGCACCGCCCGACGCGCGGATTCTTCGCAAACTCCTTCGCGCCCACGGGCGCGGAAGGACTCCGGCGGACATCCCGGATGTCGCGGCGTTGTCCTTCGCCGAGATCGTTTCGGCGTTCCGCGCCGGCGCGACCGCGCGGGACGTGGTCACGAAGCTCCGCCGCCGATTTCTTGCGCAAATTGCGCGGCAGGCAATAGCTCGAGACCCGTCGCGCGGGGCAGGTCGCGGCGGATCGCCGCAAGCACGGCCGCGAGGCGACGGGTGGAGAGCGTCATGGCGTCGCCGTCGGCCAGGAAAACACGCTTGACGCCGGCGCCATACTGTTCGCCGCAGCGCCGGATGCTCTCGAACACTTCCTCCTCGCCACGGGGACGGAAGCGCTTTTGCGGGGCGGTGTACATTTCGCAGAACGTGCACCCGCTCCAGGAGCAGCCGTCGGTCACGGGCAGGATCAGCGAATCCGCTTCGCTCGGCGGGCGATAGACGGGTTCGACATATCGGATGGGGGCGATGGTCATGCGTGAGCGACAGACTTTCCGGAACGGACGAAGGGACGAAGCCGGAGTTTATCGCAGCGGAAGTGATAACCGAAACGCTTTGCTGGCCGATTGCTGGTCGCGGCGGGCGAAAGGGGCGTCAAACCGGTTGAGTTCTTCCCGTGCGGCCCGGCTATTTGCTTGCTCTCAATTCTTAAGTCGTTTTGTTCCGCCGCCCGGTCGCCGGCCAATCCGAGTCGTCGGCGGGAACAGGTTCCCAGCCGAACACGGTCCGGCCTGCGTATTCATGCGAACGCCGCATTTCCTCGGCGACGAATTCCGGCAGCCAAGGACCCGCGACGCTCCGCTCGATACGCCTTGCCTGCTCGTCGAGCCGGCGGAGGGCCTCGAGCCTATCCGTGTTTCCGAGCTTGGCCTTCGTGACGGCGCTCTTCAAGACGTCGATCGTCTTGTCGTACACATTGACCGGAACTGGATAAGGATGCCGGTCCTTGCCGCCATGAGCGAGCGAGAAGCGCGCTGGATCGCTAAAGCGGCAGGGGGCGCCGTGCACGACCTCCGCTATCATGGCCAAGGACCGAACCGTGCGGGCGCCGACGCCCGGCACGAGCAGCAAATCGGCGAAGTCTTTTGGCCCGCGATCCGCCGCGACGGCGAGCGCGCCGTGCAGCCTGCGGAGCATCACGTCCTTTGGGCGGATGTCGTGATGGTCCGGCATAACGAGGTGGGGGAGCAAGGGCTGTGGGGACGGGTGCTCTGTTTTCCCCTCAACCGCGGCCATCTCGCGAACTATTCCGTCCGGTCCAATATCACGCAGAAGATCGAGTTGGCGCCCCCGCGAAGCTTCGGCCCGGCGGTCGGTGAGATTGACGATCTTTCCCTGATTTGCGCCGTCGATCGCCGTATGCGGCGCCTCGACGAAATTTTTCAGCCCTTCCGAAAGCCAATGGTAGCGGCGGGCGAGTCGGGTCTCGCCGTTCATGCCCTGCTGAACGACAACCCAATTACCGTCGTCCGTCACGATGAAGCCATGCAGATAGAGATCGAAACCGTCCTGCACAGCGGCGCTATCCACCTTGGCGACGAGCCGGCTGGCGCGCGCAAGCGCCTCTCCGTCGAAGCCGACGCGCTCGCCGATGGTCGTCAATTCCAGCGGCGTTTGGCGGGAATGCCAGCCGCGGCCGCCGCAGACATGGATGCCGAGTTCGCCCGAGAGCGGCGCGAGTCCGCGTTTGAGCGCGCCGATCACGCTCGTGGTGATCCCCGAGGAATGCCAGTCCATCCCCATTACGGCGCCGAAAGACTGAAACCAGAAAGGATGGGCGAGACGGCGCAAGAATTCATCGCGACCATAATGGTGCACGATCGCCTCGGCGATCACCCCGCCCAGCCTCGCCATGCGCTGGCCGAGCCACGCCGGAACCCGTCCGTTGTGAAGAGGCAGATCGGCGCTACCTGACCGTCGAGCCACGAATCCTCCAGAAAGCGAATTGAAAATCAAAATGCGGCCGCGCCGGCCGGAGTGCAAGACCACGAGCGATGAAAATGGATCAACGAAATCGCGGGTCCAAAATCAGGAGCTTTAACAGCTACACAAAAATCACTCTGGCAGTGCCTGACGCCGCCCTGGCATCACGGCTTCTGACGCTAGTGCAAACGGTACACCGGAGTGATCCACACGACCAAGAAAGACGGCCAGTAACACATTGAGTTTGCGAGGTTCATGGCTCGCCGTAACAATCCTCTCTTGGACACAATTATACTAAAATAATCCATTTTCTCATCTTCTCCCCTAAATCGTTCAAGAGTGAAGCTCAAGAAACCAGGCTCCAAAACGAGCTTTTCTTGCCGTGCTTTGCGCGCAGCCTGCCAACGAACGCCTCGTGCGTCTCGAATTTTCCGAAATCCGGGATCGATAAGGCGAGGCTCGCGCAATCCATAAGGTGGCGGGAGGCATGTCGATATCGGCTGGATCGGCTCTGATCGAGCGAGAAATCAATCATTGCCCTGAGCAGCAAAGTCGCCGCCAGCGGATGCTTTCCAGCAAACGCGTTCGCAGCCGGGGTCAATATCTCATAATGGTCGCCATTCAATTCTTCGGACCGGTTGATCACAAGATTTGCGGCGCGATCGAGTGCAGGCCAAGACGCCAAAAACGACAGCGCCTGAAGTAGACTCTTGTATTTCTCAGCGTAGTCGAGGGCACGATTTTCAGCCTCGATGTCATCGAAATCAGGAAGTCGCTTGAGGTAAGCCCGTAGGTGCGTTGGCGACAAAGATCGCTCGAAACATGACCAGCGCACCGCCTGGGCGTCGTCGCTTCGCCCAAGCGCATCGAGCACATCGATGCGCGCGTCTTCCCATTCAAAATCGAGCCAGCCAGATCGCGTGTGTTCAGTGGCCTCAATCGTTTGTAACGCTTCTTCAGTCCGGCCTGCCGCGAGAAGTCGCCGAGCAATGTGCGCGGCAATCCGGGGAACCTTTCTTGTTTGGCTGTCGTACTGGGCGATGAACGAATCGACATCACCCTGCGCATCAGCAATCTCTTTCAACGCCAGGTGAATTACGCTCGCTCGATGTCGATTGGCGATGTCGTTTTCGTAGATCGGACCGCCCGATGACCAGCCGATTTTTCGTCTCTCTTCTTCTGGAAGCTTTTTAACGGGCTCCTTGGACAAGGCGATCATGCGTTGCTTCAAATGCTCAAGACCCTTTTCACCCAACGCAGGACGGAGCGCGCTGATAAGGTAGTCAAATTGGCCGTAGTTGTTCTCGATCAGCGCTTGAAACGTACGATCCGCCAATGCCTTCGAATCGGCATTTGCAGCTTTGGCGAGCTCCCCTAGGTCATTCGCGGCTGAATGAAATATCCCGATCACGGTCCCGCTGCTATCGTCGCAGCGCTCGAAGATCGAATTAGCCAGCGCTAGGAATCCCCACATGAGATCGAGCGCTTCGGTCACATCGGCTTTCGCCACCTGCTCGACAATAGCGCGTCGCTGTGTTTCCAAATCGTCGGCCAGCGCACGTCGGTTCTGCCAGTCAACGAAAGTGCGAGAACGCGCAATGGCGCTCAGGCGTTTGCGGATTTCGCGCGCAGCCTCGGCCGGGCTCTGCGCTCCCGCCAGCTCGAGCCGCAAACGGCGTTTCGCCGCCGCGTCGCCAGCGCTGATCTCAATCAACAACTCGGCTAGACGTTCAGCTCCGAGCGCTTCGAGATTTTTCGCGTTGAGTGTCTTTTTCACCACCACCCGCCGTTGTTCGCAGAAAACCCCAAGGCCGCAACCTCACGCATCGCCGAAAACGTCGGGAAACAGAGCCGAGGCGCCATCCATTGCGCCGGTTTCGCGATAGGCCATGGGCTCCCCTTTGGAATCCAACAGCTTGCCGTCGATCACCTTTCCCAGCACGAGCACGTGGTCGCCGGCCGGGTGTTCGCTGACCAGCTGGCATTCGAACCAGGCCAGAGCCTCACGCAGCAAGGGCGCCCCGGTGCGGCCCGTCGTCCACTCCGTCAAAGCCAATTTGTCGGCGCGCGCCGGCCCACCAAAGTGGGCGGCCAACTCCAACTGGCCCTTCTTCAGCACGTTGACGCTGAACGCCTGGTCCCGCTTCAGCAGACCATAAGATGAATGTTGCGGATTGATGCTCAAGGCCAGCAGCAAGGGATCGAAAGACACTTGCATCACCCAGGCGGCGGTGAAAGCATTGCGCGCCTCCGCGTGGGCCACGCCCACAACGTAAACGCCTTGCGTCAACCGTTGAAACAAGGCTGCGATGGAATCGCTCATGTCTCTCCTCTCTCTCGGCAAGGGATTTCTATACCCTGGCAACCAAACGATGGAAACGGCCCGCGCATCGTCGACGAATGTCGCAATGATGAGTTCCGGGACAGCGCCGGCAGCATGATTGATGAACGCTGATCAAGGGACAGCGCCGGCAGCATGATTGATGAACGCTGATCAAGGGCATCGCGGCGGTTTACAACAGATACAGATATGACGGCGAGAAATGCTCTGAGTCTGAGAGCCTGACCTGAAATTGGTTGACCGGCCTAGCGGTGCCTGATTCCCTGGGTTTGCAATAACTTGGGGAGATTCGCGATGCCATGGAACGAGGCCGATCGAGCGAAGTATGAGGTCATTCGGGATCGTTATTCAACCGATATGTCGGATGCGGAGTTCGAATTGATTTTGCCGCTGCTTCCGGCGCCGAAGAAACTCGGACGCAAGCCAACCGACTTTCGCGTCATCCTGAACGCTGTGTTCTACATGATCCGGGTTGGCTGTCCGTGGCGGCTATTGCCGAAGGATTTTCCGCCGTTCACGACCGTTCAAAACAGATTTTACGCTTGGCGGGACAGCGGACTATGGCCGCAAATCATCGGCGTGCTCGTGATGGCCGCGCGTGAGGCCGAGGGCCGCGAGCCCGCGCCGACGGCCGTCGTTGTCGATAGTCAGTCCGTCAAGACGACGGAAGCCGGCGGGCCGCGCGGCTTCGACGCCGGCAAGAAAATCAAGGGCCGCAAACGACATGTCGCCGTCGATACGCTCGGCCTGCCGATAGAATGTCAGGTCACCGCCGCCAGCGTTCAGGATCGCGACGCCCTCGCGCCGCTGCTCGGCGCGGTGCATCGCAAAAGCCCGTGGGTGACTATGTCCTTTGTCGATGGCGGCTATCAGGGCGACGAGGCGCAACGGGCCGCTTTCGAGGCGAGCCGCATTTCCATCACGGTCGTCAAACGCACGGACAA
>PLZT01000247.1 GCA_003152255.1 Methylocystaceae bacterium
ATCCTCAAGCGCAGCGAGTCCGCGAAGGTGCAGATTGTGCCGAGCCGGATCACCGCATGGGCAGTCAGTTGCGCCTTCCCTCCTCACGAGACGGTTGTCAACAAGCTCATATTGGTAGCCCTTGGCGACACCTACGCCCGTCAGACGACTGCTCTCGTAGTCGACAGAAATTCCGCAAACCTCGACCATGGTCCCGTTGCGCCTGAGCGAGATGCCCTTTTCATAACTTATGGCGTCTTTAAGCGCCGGGAGACAGATCAGTCCTTCGCTCTCGATGTTTGTCACATCGTTGGTGCGAATAAATTCGCTCAGCCTCGGAAGTGGACAATCAATTCCCATGTCTGCGTAGAATGTTTCCTCTGGCACATGCAGCCAAAGTTCTTCTTTGACCATGGTCGCAATTTCTGAGAGCCAGATTTTCGAATAGAGTGCTGCTCGGGTGGGAAGGTGCTTGACGAGCGAGTCCTGATACTCAGGAATCTCAAGGCTCCGCAAATAAAAAGGAAACGGCGGGTCCGGGTTATCGACCTTAATTCTCGGCAGGCTGAGCAAATTTCCCAAAATCTTGTCGTTGGCTGGTGGCGGAAACAGGTCGTCGGTTGATTTAAATCCAGCCGCCTCCGCAAACGCCTTGAAGACTGAACTAGATGCAGTGATCTGCGCGGTGATCGCCGCCGGTTTGATGCATATTTGGTTCAAGAACAGTCCGGCAAGCCAAGCTTCTTGAATTTGAAATCGGGTGATACAATCCGTTGGCAGGTCATCAACGAGGCTGACGAGTTCGTGACCGGACGCTTTCAACTGCTCCTTGCTGAGAACATAGAGGCTACCCACGCCGTCATAATCCGTGTAGTGCGCGGACTGCACGCCCACCATCACGCGTTCTTCGAATGAATTCTCGCAAAGCTGCCAGCCGCGTTTTGATGCAAAGCTGTGGCTAGCAAACCAAGCTGCGACTGCAGGTGATGCCGTTAGATCGACAAAGAAAGATCGCCATCCGTAGTGTTGCAACAATCCTTGCGTAAGATGAGCAGCTTGAGGCTGCTCAACATCGACGCCACCACGCCGCAACAGTTCGTTCGTATAAAAAATCCATTTCAGCATTAAGGGGGGCACGCAGCCCTTGCGGATGAAGGACGAGTTTAAGCTCGGTAGCCCATCCGATGCGGCATAGGCATTCGTCTGCCCACGAAACAAGAACTCGCTCCCAAAGGAGGCAAGATGCTGCTTTAGTTGCGCGACATCGTTGGCGTGGAGAGACTGCACGGGGCCACATCCTAAAACTCAGACTTCTCGACTTTATCGGAAAAGGCTTTCTTAGCGAGCGAAGAAAAGCCTTAAGCTTGCGTGCCCCTCACTTTCTTGCGCCAAAGCTTGTAGGATCGCGCTTAGCGTCTGGCGAAAGACCGCTAATGGGTCAGAAGGAGACGGCCCTCCGTCGCAGAGGCGTTGCGCTTGACTAAACGCTACGCCGTCCGTTTGCATCGTCCCATCCAGGAGAGCTAGGCGAGGGGCACGGGGGAATCAGGCATGGCGGACCCGATCGAGCGGGGGCACGAATCTGTGGCCCAAAATCCATCCGAAAAATGCGATCAGACGTTCTTTCTCGACCTCGCGGCGAAGGGCAAGGATGCCTGGAACGCATGGCGGCGCGATCCAAACAACAAAGACGTGCGCGTGACTTTCGCCGGCGTCGACTTTTCCCAAGCACCGAAGGATCAGATCGATTTCTCGGGGTTCGAATTCGGCGACTATGCGGATTTTTCACAATGCAAATGGCATTGTGTCGCATGGCCGATAGGTTCTAGCGTCTCCAGGTTGGGCGCAGCCTCGTTCACCGGCGCGGTCTTCGGTAACTTGGCCGATTTCACCGGCGCGGTCTTTGGTAACTGGGCTGCTTTCAACGGCGCGATCTTCGGCGACTCGGCCTCCTTCGCCGGCGCGAACTTTGGTGGCTTTACCGGCTTCACCCTCGCGGCCTTCGGTATGAGGGCTCAGTTCGACGGCACGGTCTTCGCGGGCTTGCCCAGCTTTGAGGGCGCGGCCTTCAGTCTGGGAGCCACCTTCGAGGGTGCCGTTTTCAAAGGCGGCGTTCTCTTCGAGGGAAGGTCCATCGAGCGATGGACCTCGACCTTTCAGTCATACATGCATTGGTTGGGCTCCGATGACCGAGAGGCGCTAGAAAAAAGGCACAGGGAGGCGTGGAAACGCTATCATGCCGGGCCTGATCGCTTCTGGTCCATTTCGTTTGCGAACGCGCGCTTCGAGGGCAACGCGGATTTCTCTGGCCGCAGTGTCATATTTGGTGGCGATTTTACCAATACGCGTTTTTATTATCCACCGGCGTTCGACGCCGTGACCAACGCTGCCAGGATTGATTTTACCGGCGCTCATATCGGCTTTGTTCTTCCTGGCAAACCGCATTGGATCACGGACAGCCGAGTTCCGGTTCGCTTGCGCGCCCTGCGAAAGTTCGCGGAAGACACGAAAAACCACGATCTTGAACGCGACCTCTATTTAGAAGAACGCAAAGCCGAACGCGGCGTCTATCTGCGCCAACGCTGGGAAGAGCTGAAAAAGGAAGGATGGAAGGATTGGCCGCGAAACGGCGCGCGACTCATCGCTCACATTCTCTGGATCGGCATCACGGGCCTCTATTGGGCGCTTGCCGATTACGGCCGCAGCTTTTTGCGGCCGTTCGCATGGCTCATCGCGACCGGCTTTTTCTTCTACTGGCGGTATCTTGCGGTCCTTGCACCGATCATGGCAAAGCTCAGCCCACCCGACATTGACAAATATAAGCAAGTGGTTCGGATGCTGGCGGTTGGCAACGCCGTGCCTTTCGTTGGCCCCCTCACCATCGATGCCGAAACCAAAAAATTTCTGCTCTGCGCGGGGGATGTTTCCAACAAATGCCTGCCTATCCCCCCCGAGGACTTTCAGTTGCTAGTGATCGCGGAGAACCTCGTTTCAATCGCCCTTGTTTTTTTCGTCGGCCTTGCTTTGCGCAATTATTTCAAGATCAAATGACGGTTTGCCGTTCCCTCGAGGTCCGTTTGGGGTCAACCGGCGACGAACGGCGGCGGCCCACCCTTGGTCAGGTCATGCACGAACAGCAGCCCAGAGCCTGGGACGGCCTTTTCGGCGTGCGCCATCAGCTGCCATCCAGTCGTTGGCGACCGAACGGCTCAAATCGACGCGTTGTGGACCTTTGCGTCTAGAGCTATAGTCCCGGCGTCCTCCGTTGCGTGAATGCGAGTTTGTGCGCATGGCTTTGAATAAGATATTGTTCCGCCTGGAAGTGTCTGAGACGGATCGCGCTCGCGCATATTGGGCCGCCAAGCCTTGGGCAACCGGCGAGCTTCGCGATCAAATCGGCTCTGCTGACTTGGTGATCGTGCCCTGGGAAGGGTTTAGGGAGGATAAACCCGCCCTTTTTCCCGAATGTGCTTCGGACGTTATCCGGACTCTCAGCGCAGAACTTGCTGATATACCCCGTTCACGCGACAA
>PLZT01000528.1:0-1419 GCA_003152255.1 Methylocystaceae bacterium
CGCCGACCAGCGCCAGCGTCTTGCCCTTTTCGAGCGAAAGCGAGACGCGGTCGACCGCCAGCGTCTCCTTGCCGCCTTGCATGAAGGAGATCGAGAGATCGCGAATGTCGAGCAGGGGAGCGGTCATGGAATCCCTTGTCATCACCGGAAAGTCTTGCGCGGATCGAAGGCGTCGCGCACCGCTTCGCCGATGAAAATAAGCAGGGACAGCATCAACGCGATGATGGCGAAGCCGGTCAATCCAAGCCAGGGCGCCTGCAAATTGGATTTGCCCTGCAACAGCAATTCGCCCAGCGACGGCGACCCCGGCGGCAGGCCGAAGCCGAGGAAATCCAGCGAGGTCAGCGTCGTGATCGAGGAGTTGAGAATGAAGGGCAGGAAGGTCAGCGTCGCGACCGTGGCGTTGGGCAAGAGATGGCGCAGGATGATCTTGGCGTCGGAAAGACCGAGCGCCCGCGCGGCGTTCACATATTCGAAATTGCGCGCGCGCAGGAATTCCGCGCGCACCACATGCACCAGCGACACCCAAGAGAACAGCAGCAAAATCCCCAGCAGAATGAAGAAGCCCGGCGTCAGAAACGACGAGATGATGATGAGCAGATAAAGCTGCGGCAGCGACGACCAGATTTCGATGACGCGCTGGAAAACGAGATCGACCCTGCCGCCGAAATAGCCCTGAATGGCGCCCGCCGCGACGCCGATCGCCGACGATACGCTGGCGAGGATCAGTCCAAACAGCACTGAAAGGCGGAAGCCATAGAGCAGGCGCGCCACGACATCGCGGCCCTGATCGTCGGTGCCGAGCCAGTTCCATTCGATGTCGGCGCATCCGCGATTGGGTTCGCCCGGCGCGATTTTCTTCGCCGCGGCGGCGTCGCATTGCTGCTTGCTGAGCAGCCATGTCGGCGGCGAGGGCGCCGGCGTCGGCAAGTCGAGATTATGCGTGTCGTAGGAATAGCGGATCGGCGGCCAGAGCATCCAGCCATGCGCGTCGATCTCCTTGGCGATGGTCGGATCGCGGTAGTCGGTGCGCGCGAGGAACCCGCCGAATTTTTCTTCCGGATAGGTGACGAAGGCGGGAGCAAGCAACTCACCCTTGTAATAGGCGAGGATAGGCCGGTCGTTGGCGAGAAATTCGGAGCCGAGCGACATCAGAAACATCGCCAGGAACAGCCAGAACGCCCAAAAACCGCGACGGTTGGCCTTGAAATTGTCGAGCCGGCGCCGGTCGAGCGGCGTGAGCCGAAGGATGCCGGAGAGCAGGATTTTCGGAGCCTTGGCGATTGCGTTATCCATGGCCTACACCTCGCGCGTTTCGAAATCGATGCGCGGATCGATCCAGGTGTAAGTGAGATCCGAGATGAGATTAACGACAAGTCCGAGCAGCGCGAAAATATAAAGATTGGCGAACACCACGGG
>PLZT01000528.1:1463-4332 GCA_003152255.1 Methylocystaceae bacterium
GTCTGCACATATTGCTTGCGTATTTCGTCGAGGAAGGAATTTTTGGTCAGAAATGTTTGCGTGGCGAAGGCGCCCAGCGTCATCGAAAACACCGGCAGCGCGATGTGCCAGAGATAATCGCCGACCTTGCCGAGCGGCGAGAGCTGATCGAAATTATCGGAAGTGAGGCCGCGCAACGGAAAGATTTGCCAGAACGAGCCGCCGGAAAACAGCACGATGAGCAGCATGGCGAAAAGAAAGCTCGGGATCGCATAGCCGACGATGATGACATTGGATGTCCAGGCGTCGAAGCGCGTGCCGTCGCGCACCGCCTTGGCGATGCCAAGCGGTATCGAGATCGAATAGGAGATCAGCGTCATCCACAGTCCGAGCGACATCGACACCGGCAGTTTTTCGCCGATCAGCTTCAGCACGCTCTCGTCGCGAAAATAGCTGCGGCCGAAATCGAACATCGCGTAGTTCTTCACCATCAGAAGAAAACGCTCCCAGGCCGGCTTGTCGAAGCCGAACTGCTTTTCGAGCTCGGCGATGAACTTTGGATCGAGTCCCTGCGCCCCGCGATATTTCGATGATGAGTCGGCGCCGCCGGCCGCCATTTGCGTCGAGGAGCTTTGCCCGACTTCGCTTCCGCCTCCGGAAAAGCGCCCGGTGGCGCCGGTGTCGTAGCCCTGCAGCTGCGCGATGATGCGCTCGACCGGGCCGCCCGGTGCGAATTGCACGATGACGAAAGAAATAAACATGATGCCAAGGATCGTCGGGATCATCAGCAGCACGCGCCGCGCGATATAGGCTCCCATCGTTTCAGCGCCCCGTGAAGTTGATCTTGCGCGCCTTTTCCTCGTCCCACCACCAGGTCGAGGCGACGCCGGGATCGAAATGCGGCGGCCGTTCCGGACGACCGAACAGATCCCAGTGAGCGATGCGATGCACCGGATTGTACCAATGCGGAACCCAATAGTGGCCAGCGCGCAGCACGCGGTCGAGCGCCCGGCAGATTGTGACGAGTTCCTCGCGCGTCGCGGCGGTAAGCGCCTTTTCGATCAGCGCGTCGACGACGGGATCGGAAATCCCGGTGAAATTGCGCGACCCATCCACATGCGCGACCCGCGAGCTGAAATAAGCGCGAAGCTCCTCGCCCGGCGACCAGCCCATCACCAAATTATCGACAACCACGTCGAAATCGAAACTGTCGAGCCGCTGCTTGAATTGCGCCGCATCGACGATTCGCTGGCGCGCATTGACGCCCAGCAGGCTCAAATTCTTGATGAAGGGCTGCGTGTGGCGCTCGAACAAACTGGAATAGTCCAAAAATTCGAATTCGAGCGGGGCTCCATCGGGCAGTCGGAGCCCATTGCCTTTGCGCTGGCAGCCGGCCGCCGCGAAAAGTTCAGCGGCGTGCTTTAACAGCGCGCGGTCCTGACCCGAACCATCGGAGACTGGCGGCGAAACAGCCTCGCCGAAAACCGCGTCAGGCAATTTGCCGCGAAACGGTTCGAGCAGCGCCTTCTCGGCGTCGCTCGGCAGGCCCGTCGCAGCGAGCGGAGAGTTCTCGAAATAGGAAGTGACGCGCTTATAGGCGTCGTACATCAGATTGCGGCTCGTCCACTGGAAATCGAAGCAATAGCCGATCGCCTCGCGAACGCGCGGATCGGCGAAGACTTTGCGCCGCGTGTTAAAGATCCAGCCCTGTATGCCGGGAATATTGGCGTTGGGGCGTTCGAAGCGCTTGACGCGGCCGTCCTTGAAGGCGGGGAAATCGTATCCCGTCGCCCAGACGCGGGCGATGTTCTCCTCGCGCTCAGTGAAGGCGCCTGCCTTAAAAGCTTCAAAGGCCACCTGGCTGTCGCCAAAATATTCGAACCGGATGACATCGAAATTGGAGAGACCGACATTGACCGGAAGATCCTTGGCCCAATAGTCGTGGGCGCGCTGATAGGCGATAAAGCGCCCCTGCTCGAACGAGCCGATTTTGTAGGCGCCGGAGCCGAGCGGCGGCTCCAGGGTCGTCTTCTCGAAATCGTGATTCTCGTAATAGGCTTTCGAGAAGATCGGCTGACCCGCAACGGTGATCGGCAAGTCGCGCGTGCGCTCTGGCGCGAAACGCACGACCAAAATATCGTCGGCCTCGGCCTCGGCGCTTTTCAGGTCGCGCAGCAGTTGCGCGATGACGGGATGCCCCTTGGCGCGCAAAATATTGAGCGAAAACGCCGCGTCATGCGCGGTGAGTTTGGAGCCGTCGTGAAAGCGCGCTTCGGGACGCAAAATGAAACGATAGGTCAGCCGATCCGGCGAGATGCGCACGGATTTGGCCACGAGGCCATAAAGCGCGTCGCGCTCGTCCAAGCTTTGCGTCATCAGACTGTCGAAGACGAACGACAGGCCGATGGCGGGATTGCCACGCAGAACATAGCCGTTCAGCGTGTCGAAGGTTGGCGAGGGCGGCGATAGCGTCAGCGTTCCGCCCTTGGGCGCGTTCGGATTCACATAGCCGAAATATTTGAAGTCCGGTTTTTCCGCCAATTCGCCGAAACTCGAGAGTCCGTGGCTTTCGGTTTCGCCCGCCTCCAGCGCGGCGGCGAAATCTCGCGGGCTTGCCAGCAGAGCGACCCCGGCGGCGCCAGTCTGAAGGGCGCGGCGGCGGGATATGGGAAATGCAAAGCGATGCTCTTTCACGGGATCGGCCTCGAATTGTGCGGGAAACGCGCGCCCGGCGCGCCTTCCGGATGATTCGCCGCGATTATGTCGGAATTTGGCGCCCCCGCCAGTCCCCATTCCTCCCCACGGCCGGCGGGGGCGCGTCGGGATGGTTTTTCGGTGGTTTTATATCTCGGCGCTTTTTCTTATATGAGGGCGCTTCTAAAAACCCTAA
>PLZT01000050.1 GCA_003152255.1 Methylocystaceae bacterium
GTGGGTGTCAACCGGATAGGCAAGCATCATCTCTATGCGCTGCTTCACGAATGCGGGGACGTGGTTCGGCCCGATCGGCGCGCCGAGGTAAAGCGCGTCGCCCCAGTATCCGAAAATTTCGTTCTTCACAAAAATGGCCGCGAGTGATCGCAGCAGAGTTGATTTTCCCGTGCCGGAAGGCCCCATAAGCACAGTGACGCCGCGCGACGGCAAACTCAGCGTCACGTCCGCGAGCACGACCTTGGCGCCGAAGGCAACGCCGAATCCACGACAGGAGAGCGCTTCGCCGTCCGTGAACTCAGCATAAAATCCGCCTTCAAGCGGATGCTTGATCTTTGCCGGTCGGGAGTCAATCGTAATGTTCGCGTCGAGCCCGACGTTGAGATTGGCCACGAACTCGACGCCTTCGGTCGAAATATTGTTGATCCTGCCGTAGTGTTCACTGCCAGAGGGGAGCCGGATCAGAGTTACTTGCCGCATGGGGACGATGCATGAGTGTTTGGGCCGTTCAATCCCGCCGTCCCGCCTGTTGGCGACGTGCCGAGCGAGCCGTTGCGCGATGCGCGTTTTTTTTACATTCGCCAAATCCAGTCGCGCGCTGAAGGATGAGTCTTGGTGGCGCTCGACGATCCCAACGAACCGCCCGACCTCATGGGCATAAACGATGATTTTCTGTCCGACTTCCGGCTTTTCGCAACTGGAGAGAAAAACCTCGCGCGTCGACATTTCAATTATGCTGCACTGATATTCCTTGCCTGAGGCTGTGGGCGCCCAGCAAAACCAGTCGCTTCCAGTCGAGCAGGTTTCGGCGGATCTTCGCGCCCAATCCCCCGAGAGCGACGCGCTCGGAGACAACTCGGCGCCGCCTCGTCCGAACGATCGCCTCGACGCGTCCGCCCTACAAAATGTGGCGGCCACGTCGGCAATTCCCGTCGCTCTTTCATCCTTCGAGGAGAAGCAAGCCGTCGAGCCAGTTAAGAAGGCGGCGGAAACTCCAGCATCCCAGGCGGCTGGATTGGCGCGCTCTGAATCTCTTCAAACTTCAGTTAGTTTAACCGGCGCCGGCGTTAGCGACGGAAGTCAAAGCTCTGGGGCCGCAAACTCTGATAAGGCGGCGAAACTCTCGAGTGTCGCCGCTCATGGAGTTCGCCCCGCTGGGCCCTCCCCTGAGCCGCCCGGAACGAAACCGGCTCTCGCGAGCGTTCCACTCGCGCGCGCCGAGCCAGTTGTGTCGTCGTCGCCTGAGATTGACGCGAGCAATTTCACTGAGCTTCCGAGCAAGGCGTCTCCGCCGACAATTGTCGACGCAAAAGACGTCGCTCCCGCGGCCGACACCGGCTTGAACGAGTTCCCTACGGCGATCGTCCAGGAGCTCGCCGCACAGCGATCTTCCCGGGAGGGAAGCCGCGCCGATGTCGCCGCGAAGGAACCCCTGAAACCCCTGACGCCATCGGGGCGCCAGTCGATGAACCCTCTCCACGTCGAGAAAACGGAGGAACCAATGTCAAGAGTCGATGAGATCAACCGAGTCCTGAAAAAACTGTCGAACGAGTCGCTTGGCCTCGAAGCCAGCGCCCTCATCTCGGAGGACGGCCTAATGATTGCGAGCGCGCTCAGCGCGAGCATGGAGGAAACCCGCGTCGCCGGTATGACGGCGACCTTGCTCAGCCTCGGTAGTCGCGCTTCGATGGAGCTCAAGCGTGGCGCGGTTCAAGAGGTCATCGTGCGCGGAGACCATGGCTACGTGGTGCTGATCAGCGCGGGGCGCGGTACTTTGCTTCTCGCCCTCACGAATGAAAGCAGCAAATTGGGGCTCATCTTTTTCGATATGCGCGAAGCGGTGGTGGACCTGCAAAAAGCGCTCTGATTGAGTTCCACCGCATCATCTCATCCCGCGCGCAAGCGCTCCCCTAGCGACAGGGCTCCCTAATGACTGGCATAACTCTCTATGACGACGGCGTTCACCGTAACATTCTCCTCGAAGATTTTGAGGCCGGAGATATGGCGGTTCAAGCAAATCAGCACGTGATCGTCCACGGCTCCTGCGGGATGGTGCTCGATCCGGGAGGTCACAAGGTCTACAGCAGAGTTTTGAGCGGAGCCTTTTCGGCTCTTGCTGGAGGTAGGCTGACGCACATCTTTCTGTCTCACCAGGATCCAGACATCGTCGCGGCGGTGAACGGCTGGCTGATGACCACCGACGCAACCGCCTATATTTCCGTGCTATGGACTCGTTTCGTGCCGCATTTCGGCGTGGACCACATGGTGCTTGACCGCCTGAAGCCTATTCCGGACGAAGGCATGGTTTTCAATCTTGGAGGTTGCTCGCTGATCGCGGTGCCCGCGCATTTCATGCATAGCGAGGGCACCTTCCAGCTTTATGATCCTATAGCCAAAATCCTCTATACGGGGGATTTGGGAGCTTCTATTGGCGCCGACTATCGCGTGGTTCCCGATTTTGGCGCGCACCTTCAATACATGACCGGGTTCCACAAGCGCTATATGGTGGCAAATCGCATCATGCGCCTCTGGGCCGACATGGTGCGGCCGCTCGACATCGAGATCATCGCTCCCCAACACGGCGCGCTTTTTAAGGGGAAGGAGATGGTCGCGCAGTTCATAGACTGGTGCGCCGATTTGGAGTGCGGCGTGGATTTGGTTTCGCCCCTCTTCAAACTGCCGGCGGCGTAACGCTCCATCGCCTCCACGATTTCCTGTCCTAGCTTTCGAGCCATCTCATGTCGTCAGAGCAGTCGATAAAAGCCAAGGTGTCGGCGAGACCGTTCGTCCGCCGGCGTCTTGCCGGCGAGGACGAGCCGGTCTGGTATGCGCCACCGCTAGGCGCGACCGGCTCGGCGATTTGTTTTTTCGCGGCTGTGATCTGGCTCGAGCTTTCTTCCGCCGACATGGCCGCGTTTGCTCGGCTCACGCCATCCAAGGCTTCGTCGACGTCCGCGGTCATCGCGGGAGTCGGCGCAACGCGCTTCGGCGAAGGCGCGCAACCCTTTTCGGTGCGACAATGATGCTTGCGCTCGGGATTTCGCTCGCTGCAATCCTCGTCCTCCTGCGCGCGGGGTATCTTTGGGGCGTTCGCGCCGGCATGGCGGAGCGCGAGCGTCTGGCCGGCAAAGTCAGAGCCCTCGAGGCCCGCGTCGGCGGTCCGGCGGAACGCGAGCCAATTTCCCGCGATTTGGCGAAATTCAGCGTCAGTCAAGGCGAAAAGCGCGATCTAACCCGCTTGCTCGATCGGATCGCTTCGGTTGGACGGCTTGATACCGTTTTGTTGAGTAATGAGGAAGGACTTCCTCTCGCTTCGAACAGCGAGGCGGGCAACACTGAACGTCTCGCCGCTTCGCTGGCGCGAGTAGCTCTCGCGATAGATCAAACTGTCGACAGAGATGGCGCCGCCCCGCGGGCTTTTTTGTTGTGCGACTGCGCCGACGACCTGACCTTCTGCCGCACTTTCCATGCCGGTGGACAGCGGCTATTTTTTACAGCCCTCTCGAAAGACCTTCTTCTGACGGCCGAAGACGTCGATTCGGCAATTTCCAAGATCGAAGTGGCGCTCACAATCAACGCGGTCTCCTGTGCTTGATTGGAAGAAGCAACAACGCTATCTCTATTTATTCTTGTAAATTCTGGTACCGACCTTCAGCGGTGTCTCGAGACGATGTAACCATGAAAACGGTTGCTTGTTGCTCTGACATTCGATTTGCTCTATTTATAGTTGGACGTTTCATAGAAGTTGCGATCCGTTCCAACGCGCCTTCACTCTCTCGCATTTTGGAGTGCGACATGCATCACAAGGTGTTCTTGCGGTTTTGCACCGCCGATAAAGCGGTCGCCGAAACTCTCCGCGAGAATCTGGAAAAAAGAGGCTTCCAAGTCTGGGCGCCGCCGATAGACATGTCATCGGCCATCAGGTGGAACGAGCAGATCGCGGAAGCTATCGACGAGGCGGAAGTCGCGTTGTTGGTGTTCTCCAGCCGCCTCGGATTATCGCCTCAGCTTGAGCGCGAATTGCGGCGGGCGCGTGCGAACGGAGCCAGACTCGTCATAGTGTCGGTTGAGGACGCGCCGCTTCCTAACGGGTTTAGAGACTTGGTCGAGGATCGCGATTGGCTCGCCGCATGGGAGCCGCCGTTTGAAGCGCACCTAGATCGGATCGCCGAGGCCATTGGTCCAGTCGCGGCTCCCGTTGACGCCGCCGAAAGGAGCGGAGAGCATCTTGAGGAGATTCACGAAGAGATCCACCTTCTAGATCCCCCGGATTTTTCAGCGCGGAAAATTGTAGGAGGCGGCTCCGTCAACAGGCCAAAGTCGATAAGGCGCGCGATCGTTATCGGCGCCGGTGGCGCGGTGTTCCTTTCAATCCTTGCACTTTTATATGCCGCGTTCGCCCATTTCACTTCCCCTCCATCTTCGCCGGCTGCAAGAGCAGTGACGGGGCCTTCGGAGGAGCGTCTGGTTGAGCAGCAGAGCGGAGCCGTCGCGCCTCCTGCGCGCCCCGCCTCTCAAGATAGGGAAGCGCCGCGGCTCGAAACATCTTCGCAGCTTGAGCAGCAAGCCACGGATACGAACCGCGATCAGAGCAAGCAAGTGGATGTCGCCGCGGATCCCTTGCCGCGGTTGGCCTCGCAAATCGAAGCCGAGCGTTCTGTCGACGCGCTTTCGTCTTCGTCTTCGTCTTCGCAGTCAATCACGGAATGCGACAAGCTGGCGGCGAGCCCAGATGACCCGGACCGGCTGGCCGACGTCGCCAGCGTGGAATTTTCACGCATTGACCCGGATCGCGCCATAGCCGCCTGTTCGGCCGCGGCGTCCTCCTATCCCAATGAGCGCAGGATCGCGTTTCAGCTTGGGCGCGCGTTCTATGCCGCGAAGCGTTACGACGAGGCGCGGCGCGTGCTTGAGAGGGCGGCCGAGGCAGGGAGCGCCTCCGCCGCGAATTCGCTCGGGATTAACTATCTCAACGGGATGGGCTTGCCGAAAAAGGATGAGGCCAAAGCGGCGGCCTATTATGACTTCGCCGCAAGGGCCGGCGACGTGCGCGCCATGAGAAATCTTGCGAAAATGCGCGTGCTAGGGATAGGAGTGCCAAGGGATGGGGCCAAAGGGATGGAATTGTACAGGCGGGCGGCCGCCGGTGGCAGCGTGGTCGCGAAATATGAACTGGGTCTGATGTATCTTGAGGGCAAAGTCGCTCCCAGGGATCCGGCGAAGGCGAAGAAGCTATTGGAAGAGGCGGCCAAAAGCGGAAGCGCCGCGGCGCGCGCGGCCCTGCAAAAAAATGCTCCAGCAAAGAGCCCGATCCTGAGCCCGAGCCCAATGAACTGATATGGTTTCCGTCGGACCATTTCGCATTGGCGAGTTTTCGACCGCCAGCGAAAGCCTGCTCGGCGTTTGACCGCGTCGCGCTCGCCAGCTGTCGCGAGCCATTTGGGGCGGCAAGTTACCCGGCTTCGGCAGTGCGCGCCGACATTTCGGACGGAATGTGGCTTCCGTCTATCCGATCCGGCCTCCATCGCGGGTGAAAAACCGAAATTCGCTCATTGCTCGCTGGTTTTCCTCGCCGACGCTTTCATGTTAGGGGAATGGTTCGCATTTGGCGGCCTTGAACCGTCTCGCCGCGCCGTCGGCAAAGCTTTAGGATACACGCCTTGTCCATTCCCTTTCGCTATGTCGCCAAGGTCGGCGCCTATCTCATCCGCCAGCAGCTTCTGGGGCGCAAACGCTATCCGCTGGTCCTGATGATGGAGCCGCTGTTTCGCTGCAACCTCGCCTGCGCTGGCTGCGGCAAGATCGATTATCC
>PLZT01000730.1 GCA_003152255.1 Methylocystaceae bacterium
GCGGTGGGCGCCTGATCGTCCGATAATGCCGCGATCCGGGCGGCGTTGCCCGGTGATTCGCACCATCGGAGTTCAGCCATGATGACCCAATTCGTCGGTTTGGACGTTTCGCAGAAGATGACAGCCATTTGCGTTGTCGACAACGCCGGTCGCAGAGTGTGGCGGTGTACTGCGGCCCGGTCCTGAGACAGCCGACTGCGCCTATTCAGGCTGCCAAGGATAGCTCTCCGACATTTGCGTTGGCAACCCGAAGTTGAGCGACTCGCACTTGAGTAGGCGTTTGATAGCCATGCCGCGCGACCAGCCAGTTTTCGTTATAGTGATGCGCGAACTCCTGCAGAGCTTGGCGTAATTCCTCGATCGTGTTGAAGACCCGCACCCACAACAGGTTCTCCTTGAGCGTGCGGATGAATCGCTCGGCGACGCCATTGCCCTCCGGCTCACGCACGAAAGAGGGCGAGGCTTCGATGCCCAGACACTGGATTTCGTCCTGAAAGTCGCGGGACATGTAGTTGGAGCCGTGATCATGACGCAGTTTCAATCCGTGCGCCACGCCGGGCACGATGGTTCCGAAGCAGCGGTGAACGCCCTGGCGCACCGGCTCCAACGCCTCGAAGCGATTGGCTGAACGCGCCGCGTGAATGCCGACGATTTCCGAATTGGCGTGTTCGACAGCGACGAAGACGTAGGCCTTGCCGTCGGCGGTCGTGATTGTTTGCGTCATGTCCGTTCCCCACATTTCGTTGACGCGATCAGTGACAATCGTCCCGTCATGCGCTTTGGCCTCTGTTCGCCCAGCGCGATGCGGCGCGAGCAATCCGTGTTCGCCCATGACGCGCCGCACACGACGGGGGCTCGCGCGAACGCCAGCGACGCGCAGCCGCGCCCATATCTTGCGATAGCCCTCGCCGTGAAAACCAAACCCCGTGATGTGAAGACGGATACGTTCCGCCAATTCGGCGTCCGAACATGCGCCGACGGGGCCGGGACGGCGCCGGGCGGCGTAAGGCGGCGCCTCGATGCGAGCACGATAGACGCCGGCGCGTGAGACGTTCCACACGCGCGCAACTCGGGCCAGCCCATAACGGCGAGCAAAAGAGGGCGAGAGCGTCTGGCTCATCGTCTCGGCCTCCCGCGGGCCAAAGGGCGCTTCTCCTCCATGGCGGCGATCTTGGCGTAGAGCAACTCGTTGTCCATGGTGATCTCGCCCACCTTGGATTTCAGCCGGGCGATTTCATCGTCGCGTTCATCACGCTCGCGCTCTTTCAAGGCTGAAGCGGCGCCTGCCAGCGCGCGCTCGCGCCATTCTGTCAGCTTCGCGACGGAAACATTCGTTGGACTGAACGGCTACGCCGTAGGGGAATCGATCATCACGCGACGGTCGAATTGGGGGTATCTTCCGAGGGGCTGGCGCATTCGCTCCGGCTTGATGCTCGAACCCAGGGAGACCACAATGACTCCGTTGCGCATGCAGATGACTGAAGACATGAAATTGGCGGGGTTGGCGCCTGGGACACACGCCGTCTACATCGACGCGGTCCGCCGGCTGGCCGCCCACTACCGCCGTTCGCCGGCTCAGCTGAGCGAGGAAGAGGTGCACACCTACCTGCTGGGCCTGCGTGATCGCGGCGTCGCGCTCGGCACCTTCAAGACCAATCACGGCGCCATCCAATTTCTTTACCGCCGGACACTCGATCGCGACTGGCCGCTGTTTACAAAAAAAAGGATTCGTCCGCCCAAGCAACGGCGTCTTCCTGAGGCCCTGTCGGACGCTCAGGTCCGCGCGCTCCTGGGCCGCGTAACGAACCCCGTTCATAAGGCGTGCTTCGCCCTTATGTACGCCTGCGGTTTGCGCATCAGCGAAGCCGCAACCCTGGAAGTCGGCGCAATCGACGGCGCCAATCTGCTGCTTCGCATCATCGGCAAAGGCGACAAGGAGCGGCTTGTGCCATTGCCACAGCCGGTCCTGCACGACTTGCGCGGCCTTTGGCGGACCCACCGCAATCCGCGTTGGCTGTTTCCCGTTTCTCGCCAGTTTGCAGGGCGCGTGAGCGCCCTGCCGGCTTTCTGCAGCGTCCTTAAGCGACGTTCTTATACAAGGTCGCAAGGTAGGCTGACGCCTTTGCCGACTGCGCGGCGACGAATTTCCAAGCGACCGCGAGATATTCGCCCGTCTTTTGCGCGTAGGGTTTTATTTCCTCAAGGGTGCTTTGCGTCGGCATGATTGCCTTCAGCAGCGCATAAATCTTCGCAGCGGAGTCGACGCACTGGGACTGCAATTTGCCGGATTTCACATCCGCGATCACCTGTGCCAAGGCCGCCGCAGCGAATTTCATAGCGACCTCGAAATAGGCGCCCATTTTCATCGCGGCGAACGCCATTCCCGCATAAGCCTTTTCCGTCAGAACATTTGCTCTGAGCAGCGCATAAATCTGCGCGTTGAGCTTCCTCAGCTCACCTTCCAGTCTCCAGTTGGCGAGCTCTGTTTGTTTGAGATCGCGGTTGGCGCTGGCATGCAGACCGTGCACAACCGCCAATTCGTTCTCCACCCTGCTGATATGATCCTTGATCGCGTCGACCATGCGGAATGAGAATTTGCCGGCTTCCAGATTGGCCAAGGCAACGTCGATTTTCATTTTCTCAGACATGGGGGCGCTCCACCGCTGTTGCGAAATCATCATCGAGGGCGGGGGTCTCGGGCTTGCCGTGCGCCGACAGCTTGAAGAGGCCCGCGCGATTCTGACACGATGCAGTGAGATTGCGGCTGTATTGCGTTGGCTGGACGAGGACGAGCTTCTGGTCATCGCGCAGGAAACCCGCCACCTCATCGGTATGCCTTCGCCAAGGCATTATTCCTAGATGAACGCCTCTTTCCGAAAGCATCGCTATCGAGCCGAGATTTCGCCGATGATCGCCTTGATTCCGATATGCCGTCTTAACCATTCCGCGCTGAGGTCTTCGCCGCGGTAGCTCTGCAACGATCCGGCGTGAATCGTTCCGCCCAATGGATTGCCGTCCTGTCCTTTGGGGTTCCGCCGCCAAGGGCCTCGAATTGATGCGGGTTCTACGGCCATCCCCGTCGCTAACGCGTCAACCGCCTTCCACCCAGAACGCGAAGAAAATTGCCGCCTTGCGCTCAATTTTCTTTCGTTCCGGGTCCCTGCGAAGGCAATGGACGCGCGCCGTGTCTGTCCGACGCCGAACCGCATCGAGGCCCCTTGTCGGGGCGTCACAAACGAAAGGACAGAGCCATGAGCACCCATCAGTCGAAACAACCCACGCACCGGGCCTATGCGGTGACCAAACGCGGCGACAAAGCCTTCTGGCACGAGATCGGCGCGGCATGGGGCCACGATGACGGCGACGGCTTCAATCTTAAGCTCGATTATCTGCCGCTCAACGGAGCCGAAATCGTCATTCGCAAGCCTAAAGCGAACGCAGGGGAAGGGGGCGCGCCATGAGCGCGCCTTCTTTCATCACGCCCGGCCATGTCCGCGCTTTCCAGGCCGTCCGCTCGCAGCTCTACGACAACATCGTGCTGTGGAGCTGCGGCATCAATGGCGAGCCTGGCGTGGCGATCGTCATGGTCGATTATCCCGGCGAAGACAAACTCGCCGTGATGCCGCTGTTCGTCGCGATCACGCCGGGCATGGAGCTCACGTTCGAGGACGAACAATTGGGCTCCGGTTCGGGCGGCGGCCTGCGGCGGACGACGCGGCAGGAATTCGCGTTCAATCGCGAAACCATGACCTGCCGACCTGTCGGATGAGGCGAAACGTCCCCTGCCGGTTCGCGCCGGCAGGGGATTTTTCCTTGCGTCCGATTGCCCAAGTTTGCCAAGCTTTCCGCGCCCCTTGCGGCGACGCGGGCGTTATGCTGCTAACATGCGCACCTATACGCAACGCGCCCGCCCGCAAAGATGCGCGCCAATGGCGCTCCCGCTTTCGCGCCCCATCGTGGCGACACGAAGCATCGCGCGATTAAACCGGCCGGTTGTCGCCTACGATCCTGCCTCCGTCGCGCTGCCATCCTCATCCTTGGTTGGCTTCCACCCTGATCCTTACGTCGATTACGGCCGCGTTCTCACGCCGGAAGGCGGCATCCTCATGGCCTACAAAGACCTCGATACGCAGCTGCGCCACACCATCTGGCGTCTGTTCGCATGGACAGCGTCGACGGGATGCGAAGGCTGGTTCCTGCTTTATCATTCGCCGGTTCACAGCGGCTGGATCAATCTCGCCTGTCTGATCGCCATGGCCGTGATCAATTGGCTGATTGTCGCCAAGCCGGTTGACCTCTATCGCCGCATCGAAATCCGACCCGATTGCATGATCCTCGAAGATGCCGACCTTTTCTGGCGTCGCTATATGGAAGGCGGCTGGCCCAGCTTTCAGCCGGACAAGGGAGGCAACCAGGTCTTATGCGGCACCTATGGCACCCGCTTCGTCGAATATCTGACCGTGCGCCGCTTCGACGAGCTCGACCGCACGCCCGAGGTCATCGCCGCCCACTTGCAGGACGCGATGCGCCAGCTTTGGACCGCGGCCCAGATATGACCTGGAACTTTTGGACGAAAAATTCTGGCCTTTTTTTGCGCTTGTCAAAATTTGCAGCGGTACTACGCTTGAGTTCGCGTCCTGCGCGCGCCGCTATTCGGCAACGTCCTTTGCCCTAGACGGCGGGGGGGGGGGGGGGGGGGGCGGGGGCGGTTATCGCGTTGCTTAGCCGGAGGCGAACATGAATTCTCCCCAAACCGATCGCGAAACCTGGCCGGCTCTCCCCTATGAGCGCTGGCGCGACACCAGCGTCACCTTGCAATTATGGACGCAGATCGTCGGCAAAATCCGCCTGTCGTTGACCCCTTGGCTCAACCATTCATGGCACGTCACTTTGTACGTGACGGCGCGCGGGCTGACGACCTCACCGATCCCGTATGGGCAACACGTTTTTCAAATCACCTTCGATTTCATCGACCATCAGCTGCGCATTGAAACGAGCGATGGCGCGCAACGACAATTGCCGCTGCGGCCTCAATCGGTGGCCGACTTTTACGCGGCGGTGATCGCCGCTTTGGCTGAGTTGGGGATCACGGTCATTATCAACGAATGGCCCAATGAAATGCCAGAACACATTCGCTTCAGTGAGGACCGGACGCACGCCGCCTACGACCCGGACTACGCGCATCGCTTTTGGAAAATCCTCGTGCAGGCCGACCGCGTGTTCAAGCTTTTCCGCACCGGCTTTCTCGGCAANNCATTTCTTCTGGGGCAGTTTTGATCTGGCCGTGACGCGGTTCTCAGGTCGCCGCGCGCCCTTGCATCCGGGCGGCGTTCCCAACCTTGCGGACAAGGTCGTACGCGAAGCCTATTCGCATGAGGTGAGCAGCGCCGGTTTTTGGCCGGGAGGTGGCGCGATCGACTATCCGGCTTTTTATTCCTATGCTTATCCCGAGCCGGCCGGCTTTCCGACCACGGCCATTCGGCCGGACGCTGTTTTCTACAGTCAGGAGCTTCGCGAGTTTATTTTGCCTTATGATGCCGTGCGCGCGGCAAACGCGCCCGACCAAGCACTCCTTGCCTTTCTGCAAAGCACCTATGAGGCGGCGGCCAATGCCGGCAGCTGGGATCGCGCCGCGCTCGAATGCGCGATGGGTCAAGCGGGCGTTCCCCGCGCGGTTTAGGTGAGCTCTTTCAACCGCAAGACAAGATGAAAGGCGCGTAAGATGACGAAGCTTTTTCAGCTGCTCATGATTTTGGTGTCGGTTTCACTCTGGTTTGGCCTCGCGGTCGCGGGCGAAGGCGGCTTTGCCATATTTTTCGCGCATCCGGCTCGTATTGCTTTGGTGCTCATCGGCCTGGCTCTTGCTGGCCTTGGCATGCTGAGCGAGGCGGGGCTGCGCACCGGCGAGCGCGAGGATCGCCGCAATCGCTGGATATTTATTCCTCTGCTCATCATCAGCCTGCTCGCGGGTTGGCTGCCGGCCTGGTGCGACCGCCATGACTTTCTGACTGTCGATGGCGATGCGGTGCGCTGGCTTGGCGTTGTGCTCTCTGCGGCTGGCGGCGTGTTGCGCATCGCGCCGACCTTCGTGCTCGGTCGTCGTTTTAGCGGGCTGGTCGCCATCCAGCCCGGCCACACGCTGGTGACCACGGGGCTCTATGGGACCATTCGCCATCCTTCTTATCTCGGCCTGATCGTGATGATGCTGGGCTGGGGACTCGCCTTCCGCTCACTTGTCGGCGTGGCGTTCGCCTTTCTCATAATTCTCCCCTTGCTGGCGCGCATCCGCTCCGAAGAGGCGCTGCTCGCGGAGCATTTTGGCAGCGAATATGCCGCTTATCGCGCCCGTACCTATCGGCTCATCCCAAGGATTTATGGCTCTTCTGCAATTTTTGT
>PLZT01000046.1 GCA_003152255.1 Methylocystaceae bacterium
GTCAATGCCGATGATGCGCGGCTTTTGATCGCCGGCCACGCGCAGCTGCTCGCACATATAGATTTTGTCGAGATCCCTGACGGCATGCCAATGCAGATGCATCAGCCGCGCAACATCCTGGATCGTCATCACGCGGCACAGGCCGCCGATCTGCATGGCGAAGCGCAGGGTGTATTTTGTGTTGCTCGACAGGAACGCGAGCTTCTCGTTTTTCACGCCGCAGGCTTTGCATGCGACGCGGCGCATTTCAAAATCGACATAAACTTCGCGATCCCCGCACTTGAGATCGCGTGCGCGCCGCCAGCGGCTGTCGTAAACGCTGCGGCAAATTTGCCCGCAGCCGCCGCATATAGTTTTTTTGCGCGTCGACTGAGCGTGAGGACCAGCACCGGCGGTTCGAGGTCATAGCTGTCGAGCGTCGCGAGCACTCGAAAACCACGAACTTTGTATGCGTCACGCAACGTTTTGATCGGGGTGGGTTCAGGCTGTTTTTTCATGCCCGAAATCGTGACCAGTTTTCAGCCCTTTGAAAACCCCAAAAAGCTATTGAAAATTAAGGCTCATTGCGACATCGCACCCAGGTTTTTACCCACTAAAATCCGCGAAGACCCACTATAATTAATCTTTCGGCGGCGCTGCGGGGACGCGGCGCTAGCGCCGGTTATTTCATCTGTCAGGAGAGCGGCGTAAAAAAGACTTGGGCTTGGTTGTGCCGCGGACGAGATCAATGGATTGCGCTTGCCAATCCAGAATTCCGGCATGTTCAGCAGGCGCAGGACAACGACGCCCTCAAAGAGGCTCGCAAAATCGTCGAGCAAGAGCGTCACGACGAACTTGTTTAAACGTGAACAGGCGTTGGACCGAAGCAGCGGCATATTTAAGTTGGAATGCTTACCTCCGGCAAATTCAACGAGCGTCAAGCCAGAGCGTCGCCGCGCAACCAGCAGTAGCAGAGCGAGCGCTTCGCCGACGCCGTCGCGCAGGACCAGGATGTGCGCAGTCCATCCCTGCGGTGCGCCGATCTCGTTAAACCACGCGGAAAACCAAGCGAAAGACTGGTAGGGGGAGGCGTCGGCGCCGCAGTACAACGCCTCCCAGGTCTCGCGCGCCTCCGCAATATCGCGATAGACGAACATGTTCATGTCCGCAGACAACAGGCGGCCTTTGCCCATCTCGCTATGACAACAGTCTGAAACTTTGAGCGTATCAGACATGTCGACGGCACCCGTTCCTCATCGCGGCGGCACTCTCCACACATCGCCGGCGGGAGAGCAAAGTCTCGCAACCAGAAGAGCGAGGGCTTCGGACTCTTCCTTCGCGCGGCATGGGGAAAAAGTTTCGCGCGGCTGACGTCAGGCGGCGTGAGGACGTCAACATCGTTAACTGCTCACGTGACGAATACCGCGTTGACAATCATTTGACCGGCAGACGCCTTCCAGGAATGACCATTTCCGCTAAATCGGCTTGGATGCCGTGACGATTGCGTAGCCCAATCGACCCCGCTTGATCGCTTCAAGCGCGTGTTTTGCGCTATTTTTTGCGACTTCGAAATTAAAGCCAGGAAGGGCAAGCTTCTTTAATCCTACCATGACTTCGGCGGCGAGAAGCCGCGTTCGCATTTGGTCTACTAGCTCAATGAGCGCAACGTTATGTTCCTCGGTTACTCCCACTTCTAGCTCAGCAGCGGAGAGAAGCGCCTGGTACGTGGCGAGCGGTTGCGCGTCCGCGATGCAGGCAATCCAGGAAAGAAGACCATCAAGTTCTGGAGCAAGTGTTCCGATTCGGGTCAAATCGCTAATGCCGACCTGGCCTCCCGCGCTCAGGACGCGTCTGAACTCATTGGCGGCGGCTTGTTTGTTCGGGAACATGCAGAAAGCGCATTCGCAGATAACCACGTCGAAAACCCCATGGGGAAATTGAAGCCGCTCGGCGTCGCCACGTTGAAAGGAAACTCTTTCCCCTAGTCCTCGGTCTTTGGCATGCCGGTTGGCTTCGTCCACATTCCTTTGCCCATAGTCGACGCCAACGACCTGGCATCCGAACATCTCGGCCATGAAAATCGCGCTCGTTCCGTTGCCGGCGGCAACATCCAAAACGCGAGTTCGAGACGTAAGATTCAAGATTCGACCGAGACGCTCCGTCAGCTTGGCGCCTCCAGGATGGAAAGAATCGCCGAGCAGCAGCCTAGCCGCGTCGCTCTCATAGATCGCGGCACAGCACTGCTTCACAGCCGGAAAGGAGAGGTCTTGAGCTCTGAGCTCCGGCTTCATCCCGCTACTCGATCCATTGCTCATTTCCGCTTCGAAGGATCAAATTCGAAGATGATCGGCTTCGGTTCATAGGCCCTGCCCTCACGCAACGCACGACGCCGCTCTGGTTCCATCGCACTCAGCTGGGCCCTCGCTTGTTCGCGATACCCGATCGTGTTGTAGGCGCAGAACGGAACTTGTTTGCCGCCAGGAAGCAGAAACTCTTTGCAACACTTCATCAGATGTTTTTGGCTAAATGTCCAAGGGTCCATGAAATCCTGGAGCATGATCATGATCATGTTCTTCGCGATGTCGCCAACCGTTACGCTCATGGGAAGCTCGCACGCCTGGCATGAAATAGCGAGCTGTTGGGACGACTTCGGTGACCCAGCCACCGATGAAGACGACCACAGGCCTTCCAACGCCGTCTTGATTTCGAGACTGAAATCCGGAACAATGCGATTGGTGATATAGTCGAGATAGTCGTTGACATTGACGATGCGCGGGAGCGGCGTAACTTGATCGCCTTCTACAAATGCGTAAGTTACTGAATTGCAAGTTGGAAAGCAGCAAGGCACCGGCACGAAGTCGCCCGCGACAAATTTTCCGCCGGTTTGCGATTCGATCATCTGCACGATGTCAGGGATTGTGATCCGTTCCATCGGATCGTGCCGCATATGACGGCCGGCGTGAAACGCCGGTTGGAACGTAACGCCTCGAATGGCCGGATGTTTGATTGCGAACTCGATAATTCTGCCGATTTCGTGTTCATTGACGCCGCGCTCGATCGCCGGAACGATCGTGACGCTCAGTCCGATATCCGCGAGCCTATCAAGAGCCCGTAGCTTCTCTTCGAGGATGTCGGGCTCACCGCGGATGATCCGATAGGTTTCCGACTCAAAGCCGTCGAACTGAAAGTAAAATGAGGGCCTCACCTCATTCAATTGCGCCAAGAAGCGATCATCGCGGGCGATGCGCTTTCCGTTGGTGTTGAGCATCACAAATTGAATTTTGCGCGCCTGCGCAGCACGGACGAAATCGATGATCCTCGGATGGATTGTCGGCTCACCGCCGGAAAACTGAATAACTTCTGGATTGCCTTCGGTTCGGACGTAATCGTCGAGCATTTGCTCGACTTCCTCGAGCGTCAGGCTGAATCCTGGCCCGGCATCGGCAAAACAAAGCGGGCAATCCATATCGCAGGCGCTGTTGACTTCGATAATCCCGAGGCAAGCGTGTTGCTCATGGTCTGGGCACAGTCCACAATCATGCGGGCAGCCGTGTTCGATTTCGGCGCCGTAGGCCAGCGGAATCGTGCCTGGCTTGTTGTGTTGCGAAAAGGATGTGTAAGCCTGCGCATCGCCGTAAACGAGCGACATGAAGGGACCGCAGTCCATGCAACGCTTGCTCATATAGACTTTATTATTACGCAAGAGAATCTTGGCGTCGATTACCCTCCGGCATTCGGGGCAAATGCTGCGCGTCAACTCGTGAAATACATAATCGGAGTCTTCGCGATGTCGATCTGGGACTGCTCGCTTGCCTTCGCCAATATCGAGATCGGTCATGAATTTTGTGCCCCAGACGTTACCCTATCGAATCGACGCATCGCCTATCCTAGCTTCGACACTGCCCAGAGTAGGACGGGAGACAAGAGCGCCGTTACAAGGCAATAAAAACAGAAACTGCCATAGTTTGCCATATCACGTACGCCGAGAATGTTTGCGAGAGTTGCCAGGACGGATAATGAGAGAAGGAGAATCCAGACCCAAAACTTCTCTGTCGGCGCAAACAGTAGCAGTGCGATGGCGACGTAGAGGCCCGCGCCGATGAGTCCGTCCGGAATGCCGAAAGGCCGCGCGAATGGTGCGTCGGCAACGCCCTCACAACCCTCCCCGAAAACCGGGCATAGTAGATGGTTCACGACGCGGCTCTGATACAGCCCGATGTAGAACATCGCAGCGGCACTGGCTGCGGCCACTCCGAATGCGATAAGGCGATGCACGGTCATCAATGCCACGTTCGCTGTTTGAGAACAGGGTTGAAGGGTGAGAATGCCTTCGAGCAGTATACGCAATTTCAGAATTCCGCTGCCTCTTTTTGGGCTCTTCTGCGTTTTTTGTGGGTAGTAACGGCTTGAAACTATAGTTCAGGAAGGCTGGATGTGAGGATTTTGAGTTTGAGATATTCCTCGTCGCGCAGGCCGTAGGCGCGGCGTTGGA
>PLZT01000076.1 GCA_003152255.1 Methylocystaceae bacterium
GTCGGGTGAATAAGACGGGCTAGGAGACGGACATGTCCAAGGACGAAAAGGCAGTCGGGGGCAACGAGAGGATTACAGCTCTGCTCAACCGCATCATGGAATATGAATTGGCCGGGGTGGTGCGCTATACGCACTATTCCCTAATGGTTTTCGGCTACAATCGCCTCCCCATCATTGCCTGGCTGAGTGCACAGGCGGATGAATCGCTCGCCCATGCGCACAAGGCAGGCGAAATGATCACTCACATCGGCGGTTATCCGTCACTTGGCATCGGGCCGCTGCTGGAAACCCACAAACACGATATCGGCGGTATCCTGCGCGAGTCGCTGGAGCATGAAGCGGCAGCGTTGCAGCTTTACCGCGACCTGTTCAAGGAAGTAGAGGGCGTGTCCGTGATGCTGGAGGAATATGCGCGCAACATGATCTACACCGAGGAACTGCACCAGGGCGAGGTTGACAAGATGCTACGCAAGCCGGGGGATGTGGCCGTTTTTTCGGCATCGGCGCATAAATAGGGTTCTGACGCAGTTTCGGTGCAGCTCCCGGTCAGGTGCCGCCCATAAGGCGAGCTTGCAGCAGGTCGAGGGCAACGTGACACTATGAATGCCGCTCTTCCCGCGTCCTGCGGCGATCGAATCTGGCGTAAGTGCAAGACAGCATAGAGCCGCCGTTTGTCGCTTTCCGCGATCATTGGTTCGTTAAATATCGTGCTCGGCGAGATCGAGCGGTGATCTGGGCGTAAGCGCGCCGTGCTCGCTTCCCGTGCGCCTGTCGTTTCGACGGTGATTTACGACGCCGCCAGAGAGGATGATCTCGATTTGATCGGACGTCAGACCGAATTGCGTCTCTATTGCGACGCTCGCGGGTTCTAACACGATTTTCTCGCTACTTTCGAGCTTGTGGCGCAAATCCCGCACCCGGAGCGTATCGTTCTTTTCCAGCCGATCATAGGGCTCTGTCGCAAACCTTTCGTGGCTTGGGCTTGGCGTATAATTGCTGGAAGCAAATTCGGCGAGACGGCGCGATGATCGAGTTCAAGGGCAACCATTTTGAACGTGAGGTTATCCTGTGGGGCGTCCGCTGGTATGTGGCCTATCCGATCAGCTATCGGCAGCTCGAGGAAATGATGGAAGAACGCGGCGTCGAGGTTGACCATTCCACGCTGAATCGCTGGGTGGTTAGATACGTCCCGTTGCTGGATCAGCAATTTCGCGCCCGCAGGCGCCCGGTCGGTTCCAGCTGGCGAATGGACGAGACATATGTGAACGTCAAAGGCTCCCGGAAGTACTTGTGTCGGGCCGTCGATAAGGCTGGCGCCACGGTGGACGTCCTGCTGACGGCCAAGCGGGATCATAAAGCCGCCTTGCGGTTCCTATGCAAGGCGATCGGTCATCATGGCGCCCCTGAAAAAGATCACGATCGACAAGAGCGGCGCCAACACGGCGGCGATCGAAAGCTACAACGCGGAACATGAGGCAGACATCGAAATCCGTCAGGTCAAGTATCTCAACAACATCGTCGAACAGGACCACCGAGCCGTCAAGCGGCTGGTGCGGCCAATGCTGGGGTTCAAATCCTTCCGATCAGCGGCTGTGACCCTTGCCAGTATTGAGCTCATGCACATGATCCGCAAGGGCCAGTTGCACGCGACGGGCAAATTGCGTCCAGCGCAGCAGTTCTATTCGCTGGCGGGGTAAATCTCATCGTCGTTCCAGGCCCGCCTCGTCCACACACAAAATTTGTGACAAAACCCCGGCGAATCCCAGGATACTTTTCTTGCTGATTTCGCTGTAGCCATGGGCTGCGGCCAGATCAAAACTGGCCAGCGCGTGCGGAAGCGAACGGATAGCCAAATGGGGCTCTGGTGCAAATTCCATGGATGGCCGCGAAACTGGGTGTAGGGCGTTCATTGGCGGATCAGGCAGCAAGCACCGCGGTCCACATCTCTGGTGCGGTTTTACCCAGCACTCGAAGTTTACCCAATGCGAACTGGCCTTTCCTGATCCGATGCATGAGTTCGATTCCGGCGATCGTAATCGACGCACGCCGAAATCGCTTGAACCCAAGCATGGGGCCCAAACGAAGCTTGATGGATCGATGGTCCTGTTCGATCAGATTATTGAGGTACTTCGACGATCGCAGCTTGGTCCTCTTGCCGCGTCCATGTGCGGCGAGGAACTCCCTGGCCGCGCGGTGGACGCCTGATAGCCATCAAGTGTGATCGCGCGAGGCAATCTGCGCTGACCCTCGAACGCCCGCTGAAAAAATGCTTTCGCCGCAGCGACATCCCGCTTCGCGCGCAACAGAAAATCGACCGTCTTTCCAGCACTGTCGACAGCACGATAGAGATAAGTCCAGCGGCCTTTGATCTTCACGTAAGTTTCGTCGACCCGCCATGACCGGCCAGCTTTGCATGCGAACCGATTCCAACGTTTCTCGAATTCGGGAACGTAGCGCTGGATCCAACGCATGATCGTCGTGTGCGCCAGCTCAATTCCGCGTTCGGCCATCATCTCCACGAGATCTCGAAAACTGAGCTTGAACCGCAAATACCAACGCACGCAGAGGATGATGATTTCCCGGTCGAAATGGCGGCCCTTGAAGAGTTCATCAATGCTCAGCATGCGGGTTCCGGTCCTCTGATGGCGCGTTCACCATCAAATATGTCCCGCTTCCGCTATTTGCACCAGAGCCTCGACGCAGACAGCGAACATGAGGAAGGCAAGTTCTATAGTTGGACCGAAGCCGAAATACACGAGGCGCTCGCCGAGCGCGCGTCGTTGTTTCAGAGCGTTTACGGCGTCAGCCGCGGCGGTAATTGGGAGCGCGGCAAGTCCGTCCTCAGTCGCCTTGGGTCGATCGAGTTACGGGATGAGGAGACCGAGACGGCTCTCGCCCGTGCCCGCGTGAGTCTGTTTGCGGTGCGCGAGCGCCGGGTGAAGCCTGGTTGCGACGACAAGGTCCTGGTGGATTGGAACGGACTAATGATCGCCGCCATGGCAAAAGCGGCTAATGTGTTTGAACGACAGGACTGGCTTGACGTCGCTATCGAGGCGTTCGATTTTGTGAACGGCGCGATGACGACCGACGATGGACGCCTGCTCCATTCCTGGCGGGCGGGGCGTGCGCAGCATCTGGCCGTGCTCGACGACTACGCCGCTCTTTGCCGAGCCGCTTTGGCGCTTTACGAGGCGACCGGCGCGCCGTGCTATCTCGAGCGCAGCCAGCGCTGGGTCGAGCATGTCGAGAATCATTATCGCGATCAGAATGGCGGCTATTTTTTTACCGCCGAGGACGCCGATGCGCTGATCGCGCGCGCCAAAATCGCGGATGACTCGGCCCTTCCGTCCGGCAATGGTATGATGTTGCAAGTGTTGGCGTTGCTCTATTATTTGACCGGCGACGGCGTTTACCGCGACCGGGCCGAAAGGATGGTAAACGCCTTTTCTGGGACTATCCGCCTACGTGTTCTAGGGTTTTCTTCATTGTTGAACGGCATGGAAATGATGCGAGACGCCATCCAGATTGTTGTGATTGGCGAGCGAGACGGTGCCGATACGGATGCGCTGAAGAGAGTGATTTATGGCGTCAGTAGGCCCGGCCGCCGGCAGATGCGCTCACCTACCCAACCCCTGCCCAACTCATGCCCAATAAGGCTTAGAGTGATAAATATCCTCCAGCGTACGCCGCAGTCTCGAATGAGACACGAACGGCGTCGTCAGGAGGCGGTCAACAGTCGTTAAATCGGCTTTAGCGAACGCTATTGCATCAAATCCATGATCTCACTCTGGTCTTGCCCGCGCAACGCACTAATTTTGGTCATCTAAGTGCGCCGCAGAGGCGTCGTGGGGGGACGTGAGTTCCGTCGGCGGTAAAAGACTGTTCTAGCGGTGGATTAGTTGAATTCCCGTGGGAACGACTCGACGCCAGTGGCGTTCGTTTACCGCCAACTGTTACACGGAAGAGCACATGGCAACCATAGAAAACCGACTAACGGAATGGCTTCGTGACGCCCAGGTAATGGAGAAGCAAGCCACGACGATGCTCGACGCACTCGCTAAGGGGATCGAAAACTATCCAGATGTCAAAGCGCAAATTGAACGCCATCTCCAAGAAACACGGGAACAGGCAACCGCACTGCAGGGATATGTAGAGCGGCGCGGTGAAGGCGCGCTTACTTGGAAAGAATCGGCCGGTCAATGTGTAGCTGTGCGGGAGGGTCTCAGCGGCGCGTTCGTGGGCGATAAGCTGGTCAAACGCGCCATCACGGAGATTTCATGTTACAATATTTTAAGGCTCTTCTGCGTTTTTTGTGGGTAGTAACGGCTTGAAACTATAGTTCAGGAAGGCTGGATGTGAGGATTTTGAGTTTGAGATATTCCTCGTCGCGCAGGCCGTAGGCGCGGCGTTGGA